>JANOLA010000027.1:0-22028 GCA_031419535.1 Burkholderiales bacterium
AGGGACTCGAACCCCCACGGAGTTACCCGCTAGTACCTGAAACTAGTGCGTCTACCAATTCCGCCACCTGGGCATTTCAGGAAGTCGGGGACTATACCATTCGCGATCAAAATTTGAAGAGCAAAGTCGGCGCCGAGCTGATGAGTGAAGTCGACGGAACGGTGCAAGGGCACCGTGACGGCCATGGCTTCGTGGTGCGCGACGACGGCCAACCCGACGTCTACCTGGCGCAGCAGGAAATGCGCGCGGTGTTGCACCGCGACCGCGTGAAAGTGCGCATCCTGCGCCACGACCGCAAGGGCCGCCCCGAAGGCCGTGTGCTCGAAATCCTGGAGCGCAGGCGCGCGCCGATCATCGGCCGGCTGCTGCACGAAAACGGTGTGTGGCTGGTCGCTCCGGAAGACCAGCGCTATGGCCAGGACATCCTGATCCCGAACAACGCGACCGCCAGCGCGACCGCAGGGCAGGTGGTGGCGCTCGAGCTCACCGAGCCGCCGTCGATGTTTTCGCAGCCGGTGGGCCGCGTGGTCGAGGTGCTGGGCGAGATCGACGATCCCGGCATGGAGATCGAGATCGCGGTGCGCAAGTACGAAGTGCCGCACCGCTTTTCCGCGCAGGCGCTGGCGCAGGCGGCGAGCCTGCCTGCGACGATTCGCGCCGTCGATCGCAGGCACCGGGTCGACCTGAGCGATGTGGCGCTGGTCACGATCGACGGCGAAGACGCGCGCGATTTTGACGATGCGGTGTATTGCGAACCGGCCGTCATCGTCAAGGGCGGCGGCCGGGCGAAGGGCGACAAGGCCGCCGGCAACGGCTGGCGCCTGCTCGTCGCGATCGCCGACGTGAGCCACTACGTCAAACCCGGCGATCCACTGGACAAAGATGCGTACGAGCGCGCAACCTCGGTGTACTTTCCGCGCCGCGTGATCCCGATGCTGCCCGAGCGCATCAGCAACGGCTTGTGTTCGCTCAATCCCGACGAGGAGCGCCTCGCGCTGGTGTGCGACATGCTGGTCAGCGAAAGCGGCGACGTGCACGCCTACCAGTTTTACTCCGCGGTGTTTCGTTCGCAGGCGCGCCTCACGTACGACGAAGTGGCGGCCGTGTTGCTGAACACGCGCGGCGCGCAGGCGCAACGCCGCGAAGCGCTGGTACCGCACCTGCTGAATCTGCACGGCGTGTACCGGGCCTTGGCGAAGGCGCGCGAGAAGCGCGGCGCGGTCGACTTCGCGACCAGCGAGACCCAGATCGTTTGCGACGCGAACGGACGCATCGAGAAAATCGTTCCACGCACGCGCAACGAAGCGCACCGCGTCATCGAAGAGGCGATGCTCGCGGCGAACGTGTGCGCGGCGGACTTCATCGGGAACGCCAAACACCCGGCGCTGTACCGCGTGCACGAAGGGCCGACGCCGGAGCGCCGCGTGCTGCTGCAAAACTACCTGAAGGCGCTGGGGCTGGGCCTGTCGATCAGCGATTCGCCCAAGCCTGCCGAGTACCAATCGATCGCGGCGGCGACGCGCGACCGGATCGACGCACAGCAGATCCACACGATGCTGCTGCGCTCGATGCAGCAGGCCATCTACACCGGTGTCAACGCCGGGCACTTCGGCCTGGCGTTCGAGGCCTACACGCACTTCACGAGCCCGATCCGCCGCTACCCGGACCTGCTGGTGCACCGCGTGATCCACGCGCTGCTCGGCGGCAAGCGCTACCACCTCGTTCCAGCGGACATCGTCGCCACGCCGCTGTCGCGCAAAGGCGCGAAGCCCGCCAAGCCGCTGGGCAAGGAAGAGCAGGTCTGGGAGGCGGCGGGCGAGCATTGCAGCGCCAACGAACGCCGTGCCGACGAAGCTTCGCGCGACGTCGAGGCCTGGCTGAAATGCCGCTACATGCGCGAGCGCCTGGGCGAGGAATTCGGCGGCACGGTCAGCGCCGTCGCTTCGTTCGGCCTGTTCGTGCAACTCGACAGCTTGTACGTGGAAGGCCTGGTGCACATCACCGAACTGGGCGGCGAGTACTACAAGTTCGACGAGCTGCGCCAAGAGCTGCGCGGCGAGCGCAGCGGCCAGCGCTACGCGATCGGCTCGCGCGTTCGCATCCAGGTCAGCCGAGTCGACCTCGACGGCCGGCGCATCGATTTCCGCCTGGTGCGCGAGGGCGCTGCGGTGCCACCACCGGGGCGCGGCCGGCGCGACCGGCACGCGCAACCCGAGCAGAGCGCCGAGGAAGAACTGGCGGCGCTCAAAGGCATGGATCGCTCAGTCAAGGCGCTGGGCAAGCACAGCGCCAAGCGCGCTGCCGCAAAGATCGGCAAGGCAGGGCGCGCGGCGCCAGCGGCGCGGGGCAAGGCGGCGGGCAAGGCCGCAGCGGGAAAGACCGGAAAGACCGCGCGGCCCAAGTCGGTGGCGGGCAAGTCGCGCCGCAGCTGAGCGTACCCGGGCTCGCGCTGGGAGAGCCCCAAGGCGGCGCGAACGCCGCCGCCTCCCGAGCGGGACTGAGAAGCCCGGCAAAGCCGGATCTGCTCAGGAGGCGTGCGACCCTGTTTGAAGGAGCACGAGGCCGCGCGGGCGCCGCAAAGGTCAGCGGGTCGGGCTGTGCTTGCGTCGCAGCTCGTGCATGCGTTCGATGAGATCGCCGGCGCGCAGCGGTCCAGCGTGAATCTCCTCGGCCGCCAGGCCGTGCAGAAAGGTGGCACCGCGCGCAGCGTCAAAGGCCGCTTCGGCCGCCACTTCTTCGGTTCCCGCGCCAATGGTGCGCAACGTGGCGATCTGCGACCAGAGCCCACCGAGCCAGCCCGCGAGAACGTCGCCCGTGCCCGCGCTCGCGAGGGCGGCGTTGCCGGTCGGGTTGATGTGTGGCACGCGCCCCGGCGCGGTTACCACGCTGCCCGACCCTTTCAGCACGACGACGCAGTTGAACCTGGCGGCGAGTCGCATCGCGGCATGCAGGCGACCGGCCTGAACCTGCGCTGCGCTGCATTGCAGCAGCCGCGCGGCTTCCAGCGGGTGCGGTGTCAGCAGCGTCGCATGGCCGCGGCCGGTGCGCGCCGACAGCTGAGCTTGCAGCGACGTGTCGGTGGCGATGGCATTGAGCGCATCGGCGTCGAGCAGCAGGCGCGGCACATGGCTCAGCAGCCTGGGCAAGACCTCGCGCACCGCATCGCCGCCGCCGCAGCCGCAGACGACCAGGCTGTTGCGCAGCACCTGCGGGTCCCCGCCGGCCCAGCCGGGGCGCAGCATCAGCTCCGGGCGCTGCGGGTCGCAGAGTTGGTCGTGGGCCATGCCCATCGAGCCGAGCAGATCGACGTAGACACGACCGGCCCCGGCGGCGAGCGCGGCGCGCGCAGCGAGCAGCGCGGCGCCGCTCATGCCCGGCGCGCCGCCGACCACAGCGACATCGCCGAAGCTGCCTTTGTGCTGTGCGTGGCGGCGTGCGGGCAGCAGCTCGATGAGCTGCGCGGCGCCGCCCAGCCAAGCGCTGGGTGCGGTCTGACGCGCATCGGCGTCCAGGGAATCGAACCAGATGTCGGCGCAGTGGTCGCGCCCGGCTCCGGTGAACAGCCCCGGCTTGAGCGTCAGCAGGCTCAAGGTGTGGCTCGCGCGCACGCAATGTTCGCCCAGCGTTGCGCCGGTGTCGGCGTTCAGGCCGGAGGGCAGGTCTGCTGCAAGAACCGGGCAGGTCAGCGCGTTCAGGCGGGCGATGCAGGCGGCGATCGCACCCTCGGCTGCCCGGCTCGCGCCCACGCCGAGCAAGGCGTCGATCGCCAGGTCGGGCTCGAAGCCGATGTCCAGGCCGCCATCGATGTGCGCTCCTGCGGCGCGGGCGCGCTGCAATGCCGCGCGTGCGTCCGCTGGCTGCGACGCATCATTGGCGAGCAGACTCACTGCGACCCGCTTGCCCCAGCGGTGCAGGTGCATCGCGGCCTCGAGACCGTCGCCGCCGTTGTTGCCGGGCCCGGCGGCGACCCAGATGCCGCGTGCATGCGGCGCCAGCGCCAGCGCCAGACGCGCCAGCGCGAGGCCGGCACGCTGCATCAAGACGTTGGGGCCGAGCGCGGCCTGGGCCTGCGCTTCGATGGCGCGCGTCGCGCCAATGTCGTGCAGCGGCAGCGGGCGTTCGGTCTCAAGCAAATGTGGCTCTGCCACTTTGCTTGAACCCCCACGGGGGGCGGGCCGGGCTGGCCCGGCCCTGGGGGCACTCAGCACAACCCGCTGCATCGCGGCTGCCTTACAAGCCCAGTCGTTGCAGCGCCAGCGGTGCCATGTCCAGCGCCGCCTCGCGCCCACCCACCATGTCGGCCAGCGCGCGCGCCGAGCCGCAACTCAGCGCCCAGCCGCTCGAGCCGTGGCCGAGATTGAGCCAGACCCCGGGCACGTTGCTCTTGCCCACGACTGGCGGGCCGTCGGGCAGCATCGGCCTGGCGCCTTTCCACACCTGGGCACGGCGCAGCTGCGCGCCGCCGGGGAACCAGTCGTTGAGCACTTTGTACAGCGTGGCGATGGCGCCCTGATGCTGCCGCTCCAGGCCACCGCCGAGTTCAGCACTGCCGGCCACGCGCAGGCGTTGCCCGAGCCGGCTGATCACGACCTTGAAGCGTTCGTCCATCACCGCCGAGCGCGGCCCATGCTCGGCGGAGCGCAGCGGAAACGTCAGCGAGTAGCCGTACAGCGGTTGCAGCGGCAGATGCATTCCCAGCGGGTCGAGCAGACGCGTGCTGTCGACGCCGGCGCAGACGATCACGGCGTCGAATTCGGTCTCGCTCAGCGGATGTCCGAAGCGCGCCGCGGCGCGCGAGCGCAACGCCATCGCCTGCGAAACGACCTGCGGGTTGAAGTCGGTCGCGTGGGCGAGCCGCGACGCCGCGTAGTCGTCGTTCACGGCCAGCTGGCGGATTTCGAGCTTGATCGGCGGCCCGGGCTGGATGCGCAGCACCTGGTTGGCAAGGTGAAATTCGGCGCCGTGTGTTTCCGCGTCGTCGCGCAGCATTTGCGTGAACTGGCGGCAGTTGCCGACTTCGTCGTTCGGCAAGTGAATGCCGCCCGCGAGCGGCTCATCGGCCTGCAAGCCGGGCTCGACGGCGCGGCAGCCCGCGGCGTCGAGCTCCTTGAAGTTCACGCCCAGGCTGCGCAGCAGTTCAGTACCGGCGCGTGCGCGCTCGAGATCCGCCTCGTCGCGATGCACGACCAGGACGCCCTGGTTGCGCTCGAATTCGAGGTGGAGTTTTTCCGTCAGGCTCGCCAGGCGCTGCTGGCTGAACCGCGCCAGATGGTGCATTGCCGAACGGTTGCGCTCGTACACCGGCGGCTGGCAGGCGCGCAACCAGCGCCAGGCCCAGCGCCAGACGGCGGGGTTGAGCGAGGCGTGCAAGCGCACGGGTGTGTGCGCGCTGAACAGATGGCGCAAGATCTTGCCCGGCATGCCGGGGGCGGCCCACGGCGTGACGTAACCGGGGGCGATGACGCCGGCGTTGGCGAAACTGCATTCCGAGGCGACGGCATTGCGCCGGTCGAACACGTCGACGGTGTGGCCGTCCATCGTCAGTTCCCACGCCGTGGTGACTCCCACCACCCCGGCGCCGATCACGGCAATGTGCATGTTCAGCCCGACCGAGACTGTTGAAACACCAGCGCCGCTTCCACCGCGAGCGCGGCGTCGAGCACGGTGGGGTCGCACAGCGCGCCGCTCCACAGCATCAGCCCGACGGGCATCTCGCCCTGCGCGTGGCAGGGCAGCGAGATCGCACAGCCGTCGAGCAGGTTCACCATCGAAGGGTTGCGCAGCAGCCGCGCATTCGTGGCGAAGAACGCCGCGTCGTCGCTGAGCAGCGGTGCGAGCGGCGGCGCGACCATCGGCACGGTGGGGCTGAGCATCGCGTCGAAGTCGCGCAGCGTTTCGTGCATCGCGGCGATCCAGGCCTTGCGCCGAGCGATCAGTTCGATGTACTGCGCCGCGCCCATGGCTTCGCCGCGCCGGATTCGCAGCGCCACGCGCGGGTCGTAGCGTGCCTCGTCGTGCGCGATGCGCTCTTTGTGCCAGGCCCAGGCTTCGACCGGCGAGAAGCCGCCGCCGGCCATGATCGAAGCCACCTCGCCGAGCGCCGCGATGTCGATCTCGTCGATGCGCGCTCCGGCGCGGCGCAGCACGGAGAGGCTTCGCTCGAAGGCCGTGGCGACGGTGGCGTCCAGCTCGTCGAGCAGAAAGCCGCGCGGCACCGCCAGTCGCAAGTTCTTCAGGGGAACCGCGCGCAGCAGCAAGGGTTCGTCCGCGAGGATCGAATGCAGCAATGCGGCATCTCGCACCGAGCGCGTGATGGCGCCCACGGTGTCGAGCGTGGTCGACAGTGGAATCGCGCCTTGCGTGGGCGTCAGGCGCGCGGTGCTCTTGAACCCGACCAGACCGTGCAGCGCGGCGGGAATGCGGATCGAGCCACCGGTGTCGGAGCCGAGCGCGGCCCACGCAGCGCCGCTGGCCACCGACACCGCGCCACCCGAGGTGGAGCCGCCGGGAACACGCGGCGTCGCATCGATTCGCAAGGTGGCTGCATTGGCGGGCGTGCCGTGGTGCGGGTTGATTCCCACCGCCGAGAACGCGAACTCGCTCATGTTGCTGCGGCCGATGAACGCTGCTCCGGCGCGCCGCAAGCGCGCGACGGCCGGGCAGTCGGCGGCAGCGGGCGGCGAGTCGGCAAGGACCCTCGAGCCGGCGGCGGTGACTTCGCCTTGCACGTCGAACAGGTCTTTCACGCTGACGGCCAAGCCCGCCAGCGGTGGCAGCGGTGCTCCGCAGGCATGCGCGGCGTCCACGCTGTGGGCCACGGCGTGTGCCAGCGCGAAGTTGCCGCGAAGCAGCGCACCCGCGTTGCTGGGCGCGGCGCACGCGGCGATGCTCTCGTCCATGAATGATGCGGCGCTGCGCTTGCCGGCCAGGATGTGCTCGCGTGCCGCACTGAGGTCGAGGGTCATGCTGGGTGCTACACTCTGCGGGTTTATCTGGGCGCGATTTGCATCGGTCCCAGGTCAAACGAGACGCGAATCCGGCAATCGAAAGGTGTTGCTGCGAGTTCTTGCCAAGGCAAATGGCCTTGGCTTGCCACGCAGCGATTGAAGCCGGATTCTAGACACAACCTTTGGAGCCCACATGACGATCACGATGCGTGAAATGCTGGAAGCCGGCGTCCATTTCGGACACCAAACGCGCTTCTGGAACCCCAAGATGGCCCCGTACATCTACGGCCATCGCAACAAGATCCACATCATCAACCTGGAAAAGACGCTGCCGCTTTTCCAGGACGCGATGAAATTCGTGCGCCAGATCGCGTCCAAACGCGGCACGGTGCTGATGATCGGCACGAAGCGCCAAGCGCGCGAAGTGGTGGCCCTGGAAGCCAAGCGCGCCGGCATGCCCTATGTCGACCAGCGCTGGCTGGGCGGCATGATGACGAACTTCAAGACCGTCAAAGCGTCGCTGAAGAAACTCAAGGACATGCAGGCGCAAATCGAGGCCGGCACCGAGATCCGCATCAAGAAAGAGCAGCTGATGTTCCAGCGCGAGATCGCCAAGCTCGAAAAAGACATCGGCGGCATTCGGGACATGACGGCGCTGCCCGATGCGATGTTCGTCATTGACGTCGGCTACCACAAGATCGCGGTGGCCGAGGCGCAAAAGCTCGGTATTCCGATCATCGGTGTGGTCGATTCGAACCACTCGCCGATTGGCATCGACTACGTGATTCCCGGCAACGACGACTCGAGCAAAGCGCTGGCGCTGTACGCGCGCGCCGTGGCCGACGCCGTGCTTGAGGGCAAGGCGAACGCGATGAACGAAGTCGTGAGCGCGGTGGCGCCCAAGGGCGATGAATTCGTCGAGGTCAACGAACACGCCTGAAGCGCCGCATCACCCCGGCCCGGGGTCTGGACAGGGGCTGGCACAGCCCCTTTTTTCCGATGAACGACGGTTCGCGTTCTTGACATCGACGGCGCGCGAACCCCAAGGAGCAACATCAAATGCCCGCAATCACTGCAAGCATGGTCGGCGAATTGCGCGCCAAGACCGACGCACCGATGATGGAGTGCAAGAAGGCGCTGACCGAGGCCGACGGCGACATGGCGCGTGCCGAGGAGTTGCTGCGCGTCAAGCTCGGCAGCAAGGCCGGCAAGGCGGCGTCGCGCATCGCGGCCGAAGGCGTGGTCGCGGCCAGCGTCTCGGGCACGACCGGTGCGCTGGTTGAAGTGAATTGCGAAACCGACTTCGTGACGAAGAACGATTCCTTCCTCGCCTTCGCCAAGGCCTGCGCGGAACTGGCCGCCCAGCACAACCCGGCCGACGTGGCGGCGTTGAGCGCCTTGCCGCACCACCAAGACGGCTTCGGCCCGACACTCGAAGACGTGCGCAAGGGGCTGATCGGCAAGATCGGCGAGAACATGGCGATCCGCCGCTTCAAGCGTTATGCCGGCGGCGGCAAAGTGGCGCAGTACCTGCACGGCACGCGCATCGGCGTGCTCGTTGAATTCACGGGCGACGACGGGGCGGCGAAAGACGTGGCGATGCACATCGCGGCGATGAAACCGGTGGCCTTGTCCTCGGCCGATGTGCCCGCGGCGCTGGTCGCCACCGAGCGCAACGTCGCGTCGCTGAAGGCGGCCGAAGACGCCGACAAAGCCAAGGCCGAAGGCAAGCCGGTGCAGTCGGCCGAGATCGTGACCAAGCGGGTCGAGGGCGCGGTGCAGAAGTACCTGCGCGAAGTGAGCCTGTTCAACCAGGCCTTCGTGAAGAACGACAAACAGAGCGTCGAGAAGATGCTGCAAGAGCGCGCCACGCAGGTCAAGGCGTTCACGCTGTACGTGGTGGGCGAGGGCATCGAGAAGAAGAGCGACGACTTCGCCGCCGAAGTCGCCGCGCAGGTGGCTGCTTCGAAGGGCGCGGCCAAGCCCTGACGCTGGCGACGCCTGAAGGGCATGAGCCTGCCCGGCCGCCTGGGACCCGAAGGGTCCACTCGTGGACCAGGGCGAATACCGGAGTGCGCAGCACGAAGGTACTCCAATGACCGCGGTGCGCAGCTAGACTTCAAGTTCTGCCAGACTTCTGCCCCCACCCAAGGAGTTCGCCGCATGCCCGCGTACAAGCGCATTTTGCTCAAACTCTCGGGCGAGGCCCTGATGGGCGACGATGCTTACGGCATCAACCGCGCGACCATCGTGCGCATGGTGCGCGAAGTGCAAGAAGTGACCAAGCTCGGCGTCGAAGTCGCGGTCGTGATCGGCGGGGGCAACATTTTTCGCGGCGTGGCCGGCGGAGCGGTGGGCATGGACCGCGCCACGGCCGACTACATGGGCATGCTCGCCACCGTGATGAACGCGCTGGCGCTGGCGGACACGATGCGCCAGGAGGGCATGGTGGCGCGAGTCATGTCCGCCATTTCGATCGAGCAGGTGGTCGAGCCCTACGTGCGGCCGAAGGCCTTGCAGTACCTCGAAGAAGGCAAGGTGGTCGTGTTCGCCGCCGGCACCGGCAACCCGTTCTTCACGACCGATACCGCGGCGGCGCTGCGCGGCGCCGAGATCGGTGCGCAGATCGTGCTGAAGGCGACCAAGGTCGACGGCGTCTACAGCGCCGACCCGAAAAAAGACCCGAACGCCAAGCGCTACAGTGAAATCAGCTTCGACGAAGCGATCATGAAAAACCTTCAAGTGCTGGACGCGACCGCGTTTGCGCTGTGCCGCGACCAGAAGCTGCCGATCAAGGTGTTCAGCATCTTCAAGCCCGGCGCGCTGAAGCGCGTGGTGCAGGGCGAAGACGAGGGCACTCTGGTGCATGTCTGACTTGTAGGGAGAACCGTGATGACATTGCCGGAAATCAAGAAGAACGCCGAGGCCAAGATGGCGCGCACGCTCGAGGCGTTCAAAGGCGAGCTGCAGAAAATCCGCACCGGCCGGGCGCACCCCGGCATCCTGGACCAGGTGCAGGTCGACTACCACGGTTCGATGCTGCCGATCAGCCAGGTCGCGAATGTGTCGCTGCTCGATGCGCGAACCATCAGCGTGCAACCCTGGGAAAAGGGCATGGGCGCGAAGATCGAAAGGGCGATTCGCGAGTCCGACCTCGGCCTGAACCCTGCCGCGCAAGGCGACTTGCTGCGCGTGCCGATGCCCGCGCTGACCGAGGAGCGTCGCCGCGACTTGACGAAAGTGGTGCGCCACGCCGGCGAAGAGGCGCGCATCGCGGCGCGCAACTTGCGGCGCGACGCGAACGAACACGCGAAGAAGCTGCTCAAGGACAAGACGATCGGCGAAGACGAGGAGCGCCGCTCGCTCGATGAGCTGCAAAAGCTCACCGATCGCACGATCGCCGAGATCGACCGGCTCGTCGCCGCCAAGGAAGCCGAGATCCTGGCCGTCTGATGGTGCACGCCCGAACCCGAATCGCGCACAGTCCCAGGCGACTCGCAGCGTGAGCGAAGCGACGCAGCGCGTGAATTCTCATGGCACCGGCGCCGTGCCACGCCATGTCGCCATCGTGATGGACGGCAACGGGCGCTGGGCCAAGAGGCGCTTTCTGATGCGTTTCTTCGGCCACAAGAAGGGCGTCGACACGCTGGTGAAAACGGCGCAGGCCTGCGCCGACCGCGGCATCGAATACCTTACCGTGTTCGCGTTCTCGTCGGAAAACTGGAAGCGCCCGAGCGACGAAGTCTCGGGCCTGATGCAGCTCGTGCTGCTGGCGGTGTCGCAGTACCTGGCCAAGCTCGCCGGCGACGGTGTGCGCATCCGCATCGTCGGCGACCGCAGCCGCGTCTCCGACAAGCTGCGCCAGGCCTGGGAGCAGGCCGAGTCGAGCACGCGGCACAACCGGCGCATCACGCTGACGGTGGCGTTCAACTACGGCGGGCGCTGGGACATCGTGCAAGCTTGTCAGCGTGCGATCGAAGCCGGGGTGACTGCAAACGAGCTCGACGAAGCGCGCCTGAACCAGTTCATGGCGCTGAGCTACGCGCCCGACCCCGACCTGTTCATCCGCACCGGCGGCGAGGTGCGCATCAGCAACTTCCTGCTCTGGCAAGTGGCGTACTCGGAACTCGTGTTCACCGAGCGGCTGTGGCCTGAGTTCAGCGAGGCCGACCTGGACGCCGCGCTGCGGGACTTTGCGCGACGCGACCGGCGCTTCGGCGCGTTGAAGGACGATGCCGCTGAAACGTCGGCGCCGACCGTCGCGGCGCCGACCACCCTCTGACATGCTCAAACAACGTGTCATCACGGCGCTGGTGCTGTTCGCGATTTTCGTGGCCACGCTGAGCGCCGGTTCCAATTGGCCGTTCGCCGGCTTCACGCTCGCGCTGATCGCAGCGGCCGGGTGGGAATGGGGCCGTCTGAACGCCGCGAAGGGCTTGTCGATCGCGATCGGTGCAGTCGTCGCGATCATCGGTGCCGTGGCGCTGGTGCTTGGCTGGGCAAGCTTCGCGCCGCCCGCGCTGTGGTGGCTCGCGCTGCTGCTCTGGACGCTCGGCGGCGCCTGGGTGCTGCGCGCCGGCGTTGCCGCGTGGGGCTTGCACGCGGCGCCGGTGCGCTGGCTGCTCGGTGTGGCGATCCTCGCGCTCGCATGGCTTGCGATCGTCAACGCACGCGGCGTCGGCGTGAACTTTCTGTTGTCGACCTGCTGTGTCGTGTGGATGGCCGACATCGCGGCGTACTTCGGCGGCCGTGCCTTCGGCAAGCGCAAACTCGCGCCCGCCATCAGCCCCGGCAAGAGCTGGGAAGGCGTGTGGAGCGGCATGCTCGGAGTGCTGGCGCTGGCCGGCGTGTGGCTCGCGGTGGACCGCTCGTTCGCAGTCGATTCGCCCAGCCTGTTCACGCACCTGCGTGCGCGCCTCGCGTTGCCCGGGATGGCGCTGGTGCTGCTGTTGCTCGCGGCGCTGAGCGTGGTGGGCGATTTGTTCGAGTCGCTGATCAAACGCAGCGCCGGCGCGAAGGATAGCAGCCAGTTGCTGCCCGGGCATGGCGGCGTGCTCGATCGCTTTGACGCGTTGCTGCCGGTGGTGCCGGCGGCGTTGGCGTTCGCATCGCTGTGAGCGCCGGCATGCCAATGCAGCAACAGAATCCGATGCAACGCCTGTGCATCCTCGGCGCCACCGGTTCGGTGGGCAGCAATACGCTCGAAGTGGTGGCGCTGCACCCGGAGCGCTTTGAGGTGTTTGCGCTGTCGGCGCACAGCCGTATCGACGCCTTGTTCGATCAATGCCAGCGCTGGAACCCGCGCTGCGCAATCGTGCGCGACGCGGCTCAGGCGAGCGCTCTGGCGCCGCGCCTCAAAGCCAAGGGCCTGCGCACCGAGGTGCTGTACGGCGAACAGGCGCTGATCGACCTGGCCTCGCACCCGCAGGTCGACACCGTGATGGGCGCGATCGTCGGCGCCGCCGGGCTCGCGCCCTGCCTGGCGGCGGCGCGCGCCGGCAAACGCCTGCTGCTCGCGAACAAGGAGGCGCTGGTGGTCGGCGGCGCGCTGTTCATGGACGCGGTGCGCACCGGCGGCGCGACGCTGCTGCCGATCGACAGCGAACATTCGGCGATCTTCCAGTGCCTGCCGGAAGACCGCAACGTCTGGGGCGAGCGCATCGACCACATCGTGCTCACCGCGTCGGGCGTGCCGTTTCGCGAGCGCGATCCGGCCACACTGCGCGACGTGACGCCCGACCAGGCCTGCGCGCACCCGAACTGGGTGATGGGGCGCAAGATTTCCGTCGATTCGGCGACGATGATGAACAAGGCGCTCGAAGTCATCGAGGCGCGCTGGCTGTTCGCCTTGGCGCCGCGCCAGATCCGCGTCGTGATCCACCCGCAAAGCATCGTGCACTCGATGGTCGTGTGCCGCGACCACTCGGTGCTCGCGCAGCTGGGTACGCCCGACATGCGCGTGCCCATCGCTTACGGCTTGTCTTTTCCGCGGCGCATGGCTTCGGGCGCGAGCTTGCTCGACTTCGCGAACCTGGGCGCGCTGACGTTCGCGCCGCCGGATCACTCGCGCTATCCCGGGTTGCAACTCGCGTGGGACACGCTCGCCGGCCCGCCCGGAAGCTCGGCGGTGCTGAACGCGGCCAACGAAGAGGCGGTGGCGGCGTTTCTCTGCCGGCGCATCCGCTTCGACCAAATTCACTCCGTGAACGCGCGCGCTCTCGAGCGCGTGCACCCTGAGGCGGGCAGCACCGGCAGCGTCGAGGCGCTGCTTGCGCTCGATGCCCGCGCACGCCGCGAAGCCGCGACGCTCATTCAAGGCCTGCCGACATGATTACTTTGCTCGCGTTCATCTTGACCCTCGGCGTGCTGATCGTGATTCACGAGTACGGCCACTACCGCGTCGCGGTGGCCTGCGGCGTCAAGGTGCTGCGCTTCTCGGTGGGCTTTGGCCGGGTCATCTGGCGCCGCCAGAAGAATGCCGACGCGACCGAATTCGTCGTCTGCGCGCTGCCGCTGGGTGGCTATGTGCGCATGCTCGACGAACGCGAAGGGCCGGTCGCGCCCGATCAACTGCACGCCGCGTTCAACCGCAAGAGTCTGTGGCAACGCACCGCGGTTGTCGCGGCCGGGCCGCTCGCGAACCTGCTGCTCGCGATTGCGCTTTACGCGAGCGCGCATTGGATCGGCATCGAAGAGGCCAAGGCGGTGCTCGGCCCGCCGGCGCGCGCGAGTTTGGCTGAATCGGCCGGCATGCGCGCCGGAGACTGGGCGCGTGCCTGGTCCAGCGACGGTACCGAGTGGCAAGACCTGCAATCGCTCAGCGACTTGCGCTGGCAGGTCACGCGCGCCGTGCTGCGCGGCCAGCCCTTGCAGCTGATGGTGAGCGAGCGCGACGGCCGTGGCCAGCGCCGCATCGCGCTCGACCTGGATCGTCTTGGCAGCACCGAGATCGACGCCGCGACGATGCAGCGCATTGGCCTGGGTGGAGCCTTCAGCGAGCCGGTGCTCGGCGACGTCAAGGCCGGTGGCCCGGCGGAGCAGGCTGGCCTGCGCGCGGGCGACCGGGTGCTCGCGATCGACGGCGTGAGCGTGACCGAGGCGTCAACGATCCGCGAGCTGATTCGTGCCAGTGGCAGCAGCGGCACGCCCAAGCTGATGGCGTGGCGCATCGAGCGCGGCGGGCAAACGCTGGAGATTGAAGTCAAGCCCAATGTGGTCAGCGAAGGCCCCTCGAACATCGGCCGGATCGAAGCCTATCCCGGCCAGCCGCCCCAGATGCTGACGGTGCGCTATGGCCTCGTCGACGGCCTGGTGCGCGCGGCGAGCAAGACCTGGGAAATGTCGGCGTTGACTCTCGAGATGCTGGGCAAGATGGTGATCGGCCAGGCGTCGCTGAAGAACCTGAGCGGGCCGATCACGATCGCCGACTACGCGGGCCAATCGGTGCGCCTGGGCCTCGCGTACTACCTCGGTTTTCTGGCGGTCGTCAGCGTGAGTCTGGGCGTGCTCAACCTGCTGCCGCTGCCGATGCTCGACGGCGGGCACCTGATGTATTATCTTTTCGAGGCTGTGACAGGGCGTCCCGTCTCCGACCTGTGGCTCGAGAGACTGCAACGCGGCGGCGTCGCGATCATGCTGATGATGATGTCGCTCGCCCTCTTCAACGATGTGGCTCGCCTGTTGGGCCTGCACTAAATTCCCGGGCCTCGACCGCATGCGTTTTCCGTTCCCGCTGGCTCGCTTTCGGCCCTCGATTCTGAATCTCGCGCTCGCCGCCGCATTGCAGGCAGGCCATGCCTGGGCGGTCGAGCCCTTCGTGCTGAAAGACATCCGCGTCGAGGGCCTGCAGCGCACCGATGCCGGCACCGTGTTCGCCTCGCTGCCGTTTCGCATCGGCGATACCTACACCGACGAAAAAGGCGCGGCCGCCTTGCGCGCGCTGTTCGCCACGGGGTTGTTCAAGGACGTGCGCATCGACATTGACGGCGGCGTGGCGGTCGTGATCGTCGAAGAGCGCTCGATCGTCGCGAACCTCGACTTCGTGGGGCTGAAGGAGTTCGACAAAGACCAGCTCACCAAGTCGCTGAAAGACTTCGGCATCGGTGAAGGACTGCCGTTCGACAAGGCGCTGGCGGACCGCGCCGAACAAGAGCTCAAGCGCCAGTACCTGACGCGCAGCCTGTACGGCGCCGAAGTCGTGACGACGGTGACGCCGCAAGAGCGCAACCGCGTCAACGTCACGTTCACGATCACGGAAGGCTCGGCGGCGAAGATTCGCGAACTGCGCATCGCCGGCAGCAAGGCCTTCGACGAACAAGAGTTGAGGGGCCTGCTCGACTTGAACGACGGCGGCTGGCTCACCTGGTACACGAAGGCCGACCGCTATTCGCGCTCCAAGCTCAACGCCGATCTGGAAACGCTGCGCTCGTTCTACCTGAACCGCGGCTACCTCGAGTTCGCGGTCACGTCCACGCAGGTCGCGATCTCGCCCGACAAGCAGGAAATCTCGATCACGATCAACGTCGACGAAGGCCAGCCGTACACGGTGACCGCGGTGACGCTCGAAGGCGAGTACCTCGGCAAGGAAGAAGACTTCAAGACGCTGGTCGCGGTGAAGCCCGGCGAGCCGTACCGCGCCGAGGCCGTGACGAACACAACGCGCGCCTTCGTCGAGCGTTTCGCCACCTTCGGCTATGCGTTTGCGCGCGTCGAGCAGCGTACCGACATCGACCGCGCGAATGGCCGCGTCGCCGTCGCGCTGGTCGCCGACCCGCAGCGCCGGGTCTACGTGCGCCGCATCAACGTCGCCGGCAACAGCCGCTCGCGCGATGAGGTGGTGCGGCGCGAATTCAGGCAGTTCGAATCGAGCTGGTACGACGGCGCGAAGATCAAGCTGTCGCGCGACCGGGTCGACCGCCTGGGCTACTTCAAGGATGTCGCGGTCGACAGCGCCGAGGTCCCCGGTGCGCAGGACCAGGTCGACCTGACCGTGAACGTGACGGAAAAGCCCACCGGCAACCTGCTGCTCGGCGCGGGTTTCTCGTCGGCCGACAAGTTATCGATCACCGCGTCGATCAGGCAAGACAACGTGTTCGGTTCGGGCAACTACCTCGGTCTGGAGCTGAACACGAGCCGATCGACGCGCACGATTTCGCTGAGCACCGTCGACCCTTACTTCACGATCGATGGGATCTCGCGCGCGCTCGAGCTGTACTACCGCACCGTCAAGCCGTTCAACAGCCAGGGTGAGCAGTACGAACTCGTGACGCCGGGTGCGTCGATCCGCTTCGGTATTCCTTTCAGCGAATACGACACGGTGTTCCTGGGCGTCGGCGCCGAGCAGACGGAAATTCGCGGCGACGTGAATCTGCCCGCGAACTACTTCAACTACCGCTACAACTTCGGCGCGAGAAGCCTCTCGGTTCCGGTCACGCTCGGCTGGGCGCGCGACGCGCGAGACAGTGCCATCGCCCCCACGGCAGGCCGCTACCTGCGCCTGAACTTCGAGTGGGGCATCGCCGGCGACACGCGCTACCTGCGCAGCAACGCGCAGGCGCAGCAGTACATTCCGCTGGGAACGAAGTTTTCGCTCGGGCTCAACGCGGAAATCGGTTGGGGGATCGGCCTGCAAGGGCGGCCCTACCCGGTGTTCAAGAACTTCTACGGCGGCGGCTTGGGAACGGTGCGCGCGTTCGACCAGGGCTCACTCGGGCCGCCCGACGTGCTGGGCGGCTACATCGGGGGAAATAGGCGCATCAACCTGAACAGCGAACTGTACGTTCCGGTGCCGGGCTCGGGCAACGACCGGTCGCTGCGCCTGTTCAGCTATGTCGACGCCGGCAACGTGTGGGGCGAGTTCGAAAGCGTCACCGCGAAGAGCCTGCGCGCGTCGGCCGGCGTGGGCCTGAGCTGGATCTCGCCGGTGGGCCCGCTGAAGCTGAGTTGGGGCGCGCCGTGGCGCAAGCAGCCGGGCGATAGAATCCAGCGTCTTCAATTCCAGATCGGGACCGCGTTCTGATGAAAAGCTTTAGCGTCAAGGCGTTCGCCCTGGCTGCGCTGCTCGCCGGCGCTGCCCAGGGAATCTGGGCCCAGGAACTGCGCATCGGCTATGTGAACAGCGATCGGGTGTTGCGCGACGCGATTCCCGCCAAAGCCGCGCAGGCGAAGCTCGAGACTGAGTTTTCCAAGCGCGAGAAGGACCTGGCTGAGTTCGCGAATCGGCTCAAGGCCACCGGCGACAAGCTCGACAAAGACGCGCCCACGCTGTCGGAGACCGAGCGCAACCGGCGCCAGCGCGACCTGGTCGAGCAAGACCGCGAGTTCCAGCGCAAGCGCCGCGAATTCCAGGAAGACTTGAGCCAGCGCAAGAACGAAGAACTGGCCTCTGTCGTGGAGCGCGCCAACAAGGTCATCAAACAGATCTTCGAGACCGAAAAGTACGACCTGATTCTGCAAGAGGCCGTGTTCGCCAGTTCCAAGGTCGACATCACCGACAAGGTCATCAAGGCGCTCAACGCGCAAGGCGCCAAGTAACGGCCCGGCACGGGGCGACCCTTTCTGCACGGTTCTGCACGGATCTCAGTGGCCATCAGCGTTTCGGCGCGTGAGGTCGTCGAAGCCCTCGGCGGCGAACTGATCGGTTCGGCCGAGCTGAACATCACGCGCATCGGCGCGCTCGAAGGCGCAACGCCTTCGACGATTTCATTCCTCTCGAACCCGCGCTTTCAGGCGCAACTGGCGCAGACCCATGCCGGCTGCGTGATCGTCGCGCCGGCGTTTCGCGATGCTGCCGCCGCCCGGGGCACGGCGATCGTCACGCCCGACCCCTACCTCTACTTCGCGCGCCTCACGCAGTGGTGGGCCAGGCAGACCCGGCCGGCCCCGGCCAGCGGCGTGCATCCCAGTGCCGTGGTCGACGCACGAGCGCGCATCGCGCCCGGGGCCAGCGTCGCGGCGCTGGCCGTGATTGAAGCAGATGCGGTGGTAGAAGACGGCGCCGTGATCGGTGCGTCTTGCTTTGTCGGCGCCGGCGCTCAGGTGGGTGCGCAAACGCTTCTGGCGCCGCGCGTGACGCTCGGTGCCGGCTGCCGCATCGGCCGGCGCTGCATCGTGCACAGCGGCGTCGTGATCGGGGCCGACGGCTTCGGCTTCGCGCCGACCGAGGGCCACTGGGAGAAGATCGAGCAGCTCGGCGCGGTTCGCATCGGCGACGACGTCGAGATCGGCGCCAACACCTGCATCGACCGCGGCGCGCTCGAAGACACGGTGATCGAGGACGGCGTCAAGCTCGACAACCTGATCCAGATCGGCCACAACGTGCACATCGGCGAGCACACCGCGATCGCCGGCAACGCTGGCGTGGCCGGCAGCGCGCGCATCGGGCCGCGCTGCACGATCGGCGGCGCGGCCAACATCCTCGGCCACCTCACGCTCGCCGAGGGCGTGTACATCTCGGCGGCGAGCGTGGTGATGCGCTCGATCCTGAAGCCGGGCCTGTACAGCGGCATCTTTCCCATCGACGACAATGCGTCGTGGGAGAAGAACGCGGCGACGCTGCGCCAATTGCACGCCTTGCGCGACCGGGTGCGCGCGCTCGAAAAGGACTTGAAGAACCGATCATGATGGACATCCACGAGATCCTCACCCGGCTGCCGCACCGCTACCCCTTCCTGCTGATCGACCGCGTGCTCGAGCTGGAAAAAGGCGTGCGCATCAAGGCACTCAAGAACGTCACGATCAACGAGCCATTCTTTGTCGGCCATTTCCCGGTCCGCCCCGTGATGCCCGGTGTGCTGATGCTCGAAGCACTGGCGCAAAGTGCCGCGCTGCTGGCGTTCGAAACCCTCGGGCAGTTGCCTGACAGCAAGACGATCTACTACCTGGCCGCGCTCGACGCGGCACGCTTCAAGCGCCCGGTCGAGCCGGGCGATCAGCTCGTGCTCGAAGCGAACCTGACGCGCAACAAGGCGAGCGTCTACAAGTTCGCGTGCAACGGGCGGGTCGACGGCGAGCTTGTCGTCGAGTGCGAGCTGACTTGCACGATGCGCAAGTTCGCCTGACGGGCCTCGGGTTCCCCGCACAGCGCGCCCGCGCCCATGGCCACGATCCACCCCACGGCAATCATCGAGGCCGGCGCGTTGCTCGGCGAGACGGTGCACGTCGACGCCTACGCGATTGTTCGCGCGAAGGTTCGAATTGGCGAAGGCACGCGCATCGGCGCGCACGCGGTGATCGAAGGCCACACGACGATCGGCCGCGACAACCGCATCTTCCAGTTCTGCTCCATCGGCGCCGAGCCGCAAGACAAGAAGTACGCGGGTGAGCCGACCGAACTGCGCATCGGCGACCGCAACACGATCCGCGAGTTCTGCACGCTCAACGTCGGCACGGCGCAAGACGCAGGCGTGACACGCATCGGCGACGACAACTGGATCATGGCCTACGTGCACATCGCGCACGACTGCCAGGTCGGCAACCAGACCATCTTCGCGAACAACGCGACGCTCGGCGGCCATGTGCACATCGGCGACTGGGTGATCATCGGCGGCTTGAGCGGCATCCACCAGTTCGTGAAGATCGGCGCGCACGCCTTCGTCGGTTTCGGCAGCGCCGTTTCGCAAGACGTACCGCCCTTCATGCTGGTCGACGGCAACCCGCTCGCGGTGCGCGGCTTCAACGTGGAAGGCTTGCGCCGGCGCGGTTTCTCGGCCGCGCGCATCGCCGTCATCAAACAGATGCACAAACTGATCTATCGCAACGGCTTGACACTGGAGGTGGCAAAGACTGAAATGCCGGCGCTCGCCGTCGCCACGCCCGAGGCGAGCGGTGACGTGAGCCTGGTTCTCGAATTTCTGCGGCATGCAGAGCGCGGCATCGCGCGATGAATCACCTCGCCATCCCAGCCATCGATCTGGAACCTGGCGCTGAGTTGGACGCGACTTCTCCCTCTCCCGCCCGTGTCAGCCGAAGGCTGACACCTTCGGGGTGCGGGAGAGGGCAGGGGTGAGGGCGGGAGATGGCAAGCCCTGACTCAGCCCCACGCATTGCCATGGTCGCCGGTGAAGCATCGGGCGACTTGCTGGCCTCGCTCTTGCTCGGCGGGCTGCGCGCGCGCTGGCCGCAACTTCAGGCGTTCGGCATCGGCGGCCCGAAGATGGCCGAACAGGGCTTCGAGGCCTGGTGGCCACACGACAAGCTGGCGGTGCGCGGCTATGTGGAAGTGCTGAGCCACTACCGCGAGATTTCAGGAATTCGCAGCCAGCTCTCCGAGCGCCTGTTGCGCGAGCCGCCCGACCTGTTCATCGGCGTCGACGCGCCCGACTTCAACCTCGACCTCGAAGCGCGCCTCAAGGGCAAGGGTGTGCGCACGGTGCATTTCATCAGCCCGTCGGTGTGGGCCTGGCGCGCCAAGCGCATCGAAAAAGTGCACGTCGCCGTCGACCACATGCTGTGCGTGTTTCCATTCGAGCCGGCGCTGTACGCCAAGCATGGCGTCGCGGCCACCTATGTCGGGCACCCGCTGGCCGACGCCATCCCACTCGACGTGCCACGCACGCAGGCACGCGAGGCGCTGGGCATCGGCGAAGGCCAGCAGCTTGTCGCGCTGCTGCCGGGCAGCCGCAAGTCGGAAATCCAATATGTCGCGCCGCGCATGCTGGCCGCGGCGCAGGAGATGCATCGTCAGCGCCCCGCGCTGCGCTTCGTGCTGCCCGTCGTTCCGGGCCTGCGCCACGCGATCGAACCGCTGCGGCGCCAGCACGCGAACGATGTACCGATTGATCTGCTCGACGGCCGCTCCCACGAGGCACTCGCGGCGTGCGACGTGACGCTCATTGCCAGCGGCACGGCGACGCTCGAGGCCGCGCTGTTCAAGCGGCCGATGGTGATTTGCTACTGCATGCATGCGCTGAGCTGGCAGATGATGAAGCGCATGAAGTTGCAACCGTGGGTGGGGCTGCCGAACATCCTGCTGCAAGAGCTGGCGGTGCCCGAACTGCTGCAAGGCGACGCCACGCCCGAGAAGCTGGCGCAGGCCACGCTCGCCTGGCTCGATGACCCGGCCAAAGCCGAAGCCCTGGCCCAGCGCTTTCACGAACTGCACCTGCAATTGCGCCGCAACACAGCGAAAGCCGCGACCGATGCGATCGAAAACCTCCTTGCGAAAACTGCCGCGTGAACTGGGATTGAGCGGCGCCGGTCTCATGCCGGGTCTCTATGCCGGTGTCGACGAAGCCGGCCGCGGGCCGCTTGCCGGGCCGGTGGTGGCCGCGGCAGTAATGCTCGACGAACGCGCGCCGATCCGCGGTTTGAACGACTCGAAGAAGCTGGGCCCGAAAACGCGCGAGCGCCTGTTCGAAGAGATTCTCGCGAAGGCGCTGTGCTTTCGCATCGCGACCGCCAGCGCCGAAGAAATCGACCGCTTGAACATCCTGCAAGCCACGATGCTCGCGATGCGCCGCGCGGTCGAAGGGCTGCGCTTGCGGCCGCACCTGGTGCTCGTCGACGGCAACCGAGTGCCCGATCTGCACGTGCCGGCGCGCGCCGTCGTGAAAGGCGACGCGAAAGTGCAATGCATCGCTGCCGCGTCGATCCTCGCGAAAGTGCACCGCGATCGGCTGTGCGCCGAGTTGCACGAGCGCCACCCGCAATACGGCTTCGACGGCCACAAGGGTTATCCGACGCCGGCGCACCTGGCGGCGCTGCGCGAACACGGGCCGTGCCCGGAACACCGGCGCTCGTTCGCGCCGGTGCGTGATGCACTGGGATGAAACCGAAATACCTCGCCCTGGGCCAAGCCAGCAGCGGGGCGCTGACTGTTTTCGGCCCACCACCGCTGCGCGCGCACTGCAACCTCCGCGCGCGGGCAGGTGGCCCGGGGTACGTTCTCCGGCCCACGCTCGCGGGGCACCCGATGTGGTCCACGTGCCGCAGTGCCATCAACACCAGCCAAGCGTGCGAAGAGCCAGGACACCGCGAATGGGGCCTGCGACCGTACCCCGAGCCACCTGCCCCGGCACTTGGGTGGCAGGCCGACTCGTGGCGGGCCACCGCCCTGGGGAATGGTCGGAGCCAGTCTGGGCT
>JANOLA010000028.1:0-9301 GCA_031419535.1 Burkholderiales bacterium
ATGCCCATGGCCTCGCCGCTGCCCTGCACCAGCAGGCCCATGCCGGGGCTCTTGCCGAGCGCCGTCCAGAAGCCTTCGAGCGCCTCGCGCGCACCGTCACGCCCACCCTTGCGCCAACCCTCGGCGAGCAGCACGGCATTCATCGCCCCGGCGCTGGTGCCGCTGATGCCTTCGAACGCCAGGCGCGGCTCGGCGAGCAGCGCGTCGAGCACGCCCCAGGTGAAGGCGCCGTGCGCGCCGCCGCCTTGCAGCGCCAGATTCAAACGCGGCGGCCGGACGCCGATGCTGCGCCGAAGGCGTGACAACCAGTTCTGCGATAGGTCGGCCAATCGAGCTCCTTGAAAGCCGCACAGTGTGCCAGCGTGCGAGCCTGAGAGCGCCCCCAGGCCGACGACATACGTCGTCCGCCTCCCGAGGGGGTCAAGGAAACTTCGGGCGGCCGTGCGTTTCCTTGTGAGCGAATCGAGAGGCGGCGCAAGTGTCAATTGGGAAATATGAGGAAGACATTGGCTGTCACGAATCTGTCGCAATAGCGTCATAAACTGTCCTGATGAACGATGCCACCGCGCCGGCCATGCTAGCGATGCCGGAGCTGCTGAATCGCGAGCGTGCCACTCTCGAATTCAACCGGCGCGTGCTCGCGCAAGCGCAACGCGCCGACGTGCCGCTGCTCGAACGGCTGCGCTATGTGTGCATCGTGTCGTCCAACATGGACGAATTCTTCGAAGTGCGCTTTGCCGATTACATTGAAGCGGCGCGGCGCCGCGGCGGCGGCGTTTCCTCGAGCGACGTTGCGGCGGTTGCCGCCGACGCACACGCCTTGATCGACCGGCAGTACGCCGTTTTCAACGAAGAGGTGATGCCGGCGCTGACGCAGCAGGGCATTCGCATCGTCAGCCATTCGCAGCGCACGGCGCCGCAGGTGCGCTGGGTCGCGAAGTTCTTCAACGACCAGGTGCGCCCGCTGCTCGTCCCCGTGGGGCTCGACCCTTCGCACCCGTTCCCTCAAGTTGCGAACAAGTCGCTCAACTTCATCGCCAGGCTTGGAGGGGAAGACGCGTTCGGCCGAGCCAATACGATCGCGATCGTCAAAGTACCGCGGGTCTTGCCGCGTGTCATCAGGCTGCCCGCGCACCTCAGCGGCGACGGCCAGGCGTTCGTGCTGCTCACCAGCGTGATCCGGGCCCACCTGGGCGAATTGTTCGCGGGGCGCCAGGTCGAGGCGTTCTCGCAGTTTCGCGTGACGCGCGACTCCGACCTCGAAGTCGACGAAGACGACGTGACAAACCTGCGCCAGGCGCTGCGCTCCTCCCTGACGACGCGCCACTTCGGCGAGGCGATCCGCCTCGAAGTCGTCAACACCTGCCCAGGCGAACTGGTGGAGTTCCTGCTCCAGCAGTTCGGCTTGCCGCCAAGCGCGCTGTACCGCGTGAACGGCCCGGTGAACTTGGTGCGGCTGAACCAGTTGATCGACCAGGCCGACGCGCCGGCGCTGCGCTTCGCGCCGTTCGCGCCGGCCTGGCCGGCGGCGCTGGTCCGCCAACAACCGATCTTCGAGCAACTGCGGCGCGGTGACGTGCTGTTGCACCACCCGTTCGAGTCGTTCGACCCGGTGGTGCAGTTCCTGCACGAGGCCGTGCACGACCCCGACGTGCTGGCGATCAAGCAGACGATTTATCGCACCGGCGCCGAATCGCCGCTGATGGATCTGCTGATCGAGGCGACGCGGCGCGGCAAGGAAGTCACCTGCGTCGTCGAGCTGAAGGCGCGCTTCGAGGAAGAGGCCAACATCAATTGGGCCGAGCGGCTGGAGGCCGTGGGCGCGCAGGTCGTGTACGGGGTGGTCGGCTTGAAGACGCACGCCAAGCTGCTGCTGGTGACGCGGCGCGAGGCGTCCAAGCTGCGCCGCTACGCGCACCTGTCGACCGGCAACTACAACCCGAAGACGGCACGGCTGTACACCGACATCGGCTACCTCAGCGCCGACACCGACATCACGCATGATGTCGAAGCCGTGTTTCAGCAACTCGCCAGTCTGGGGCGAATGAGGCCGACGCGTGCCTTGCTGCAGGCACCGTTCAGCATGCACAGCAAGATGCTGGCGCACATCCGACGCGTGCGCGCCGCCGCCGCGGCCGGGCGCGACGCGCGCATCGTCGTGAAAATCAACGCGCTCACCGACGTGCCGCTGATCGAGGCACTGGTGGGCGCCGCGCGGGCCGGCGCGCGCATCGACCTGCTGGTGCGCGGCGCTTGCATGCTGCCGGCGGCGATCCCGGGTGTGACCGACCGGATCCGGGTGCGCTCCATCGTCGGGCGTTTCCTCGAGCATTCGCGCATCGTCTACTTCCGCTGGGGCAGCGGCGCCAGTGGCGAGGCGCTGTACCTGTCGAGCGCCGACTGGATGGGGCGCAACATGTTCGGCCGGATCGAAGTGGCCTGGCCGGTGCGAGACGCGCTGCTGCGCCAACGCGTCATCGACGAATGCCTCGTGCCCTACCTGCACGACAGCCGCGACGCGTGGGCGCTGAGCGCCGACGGCAACTACGAAGCCACAGTCGAGCCCGGCGTGAGCGCGCAGCAAGCCTTGCTGGCGCACTTTGCCGGCAAACTTTGACATTGACCCAGCTGTCATGGACCTGCTGCTGTGGCGCCATGCCGAGGCCTTCGATGCCGAAGACGGGCAAGACGATCTCTCGCGCAAGCTCACACCGAAGGGCGAGCGCCAGGCCACGCGCATGGCCGAGTGGTTGAATCGGCACTTGGCCGAGTCCACCCGCGTCCTCGTTTCGCCGGCGCTGCGGTGTCAGCAGACGGCTGCCGCGCTGGGCAAGAAAACCAAGACGGTCGCCGAACTGGCGCCCGGTGCAGCGGTGCAGGACTTGATCGACGCCGCGCGCTGGCCCGATTCGAGCTACCCGGTGCTGATCGTCGGCCACCAGCCGACGCTGGGCCAGTTCGCCGCACAGTTGCTGACCGGCACGCCCTACCCGCTGGCGGTGAAGAAGGGCGGCGTCTGGTGGTTGCGCCATCGCAGCCGCGACGGCGGCGACGAGGTGGTGTTGCAGGCGGTGCAGTCACCCGACAACCGCTGAACGTTTGGCGTCGGGGCCCCGATCGGCAATTCTGTGTCGACGGGCGCTAGAAAAGGTAAATCGGTCATTTATGATGGCCGCGGCCAGAACTGAAGGATGCAGACCATGGACGAGTCGAACCCGGTGAAGGTGTTCAATTTCTGGACCTTGGGCAAAGGCGTCGAGACGCCGACGCTGGCGCCGTTCAAGGCGACGCGTGAAGCGATCCTGCACACCTGGAACGGCAAAGTCGCCGAGGGCACCGAGCAAGTCGTCGAAGAATCGGAGCTGGACCGAAACGGGCGCTATCGGCGCATCGCGAGCGGTTGGGGCGAGCTGGCCTAGCAGTAGGCTGCTGCCGGGGCCTTGCTCGGGCCGGCATGGGCCCGAGCAAGGGCCTGTTCTCGGGCGCGGGTTGGTCTTGACTAAGCGGCTTGCAGCTCCAGCTGGAACACGTTGGTGCGGCTCCAGAACTGAATTTCTTCGTTGAACAGAAAGAGCGAGCGCGGCAGTTCCTGCGCCCAACCGGGCGGAAAGCGCAGCGTCACATGCATCGCGTCGGCGGAGATGCGAATCGCGCCGTGGTCGACTTCGCCGCGCGCGTGACACTTGATCACCGCGAGCCGCAGGCACAGCAGCTGCCATGCGAAGCCCAGCTCCATCAGATATGGGTCGACTTTGCGCAGCCCGCCGCGTTGCCCGAGCACCAGCGCCGACAGGCGCCGCAGTTGGCTCTGCGAAAAACCGGCGGCGTCAACATGTGCGAGCAGGTAGCCGCTGTGGCGGTGGTGGTCGTGGTGCGAGACCATCATGCCCACTTCATGCAGCGCGCAAGCCCAGAGCAGCTCGCGTTGCGCCTCGCTGCCCGCATCGGGCTGGACCCGGCGGTACAGGCGCTCGGCGACGCGCGTGACGCGCTGCGCCTGGTGCACGTCGACCATGAAGCGGCGCTGCAAGTCGCGCACCGATGCGTCGCGCACGTCGTGCCCCACCTGGTGCAGCGCGGCGGCGTGGCGTCGCTCGTCCAGATCGAAAATCAGGCCCTGGCGCAGCGCGCCCTGCGCGGGCTTCAGCTCGTCGATGCCGAACTGCGCGGCCAGGGTGTAGAGAATCGCCACACCGCCGGCGATGACGGCACGGCGGTCGTCTTTCAGACCGGGCAGGGCGAGGCTCTGCACATGACCGGCTTCGATGCAGCGCTTGATGAGCCAGCGCAGTCCTTCGGCGGTGATGCGTCCGTCGGTCACGCCGCTGGCGGCGAGCAGTTGCGAGATGGCGCTGACGCTGCCTGACGAACCCAGCGCCTCTTGCCAGCGCCCCGGGGCAAAGGTCTCGAGGCCCTCTTCAAGCTCCGCGCCCGCGGCGACCTGCGCGGCGCGAAATGCCTCGGCGCTCAACTTGCCGTCGGCGAAGTAATCGAGCGACAGTCCGACGCAGCCGATCCGAAACGACTCGGCGTGCTGCGGGTTGCGCCCCCGCCCGAGGATCATTTCGGTGGAGCGCCCGCCGATGTCGATCACCAGGCGCTGTGCGTTCGACGTTTGCAGGCTCGCGACGCCCTTGTACGTGAGGCGAGCTTCCTCGCGCCCGGAGAGCACTTCGATGCTCTGGCCGAGAGCGGCCTGCGCCTGCACCAGGAAACTGTCGCGGTTGCGCGCCTCGCGCAGCGTCTGCGTGGCGGCGGCGCGAATCTGTTGCGGCAGGAAGCCATCGAGGCGGCGCGCGAAACGCGCCAGGCAATCGAGGCCGCGCTGCGCGGCCTGCGGGGTCAGATTGCCGTCTGGGTCGAGCCCGGCGCCCAGGCGAACGGTTTCTTTCAGGTAGTCGATACGCCGATAGCGCCCTTGGATCAACTGCCCGATCTCGAGCCGAAAACTGTTTGATCCCAGATCGATGCCGACCAATTGGCCGGGCCAGCGCGAGTCGCGGTCGAGCGTGGCGAGTGAGGCCTCAAGCATGGCCGAGATTGTGGGGTCAAACGCCCGGCACCCTCGAACGCGGCGAGGCTTGCGAGAGCTTCCATAGAATGGCGCCCTTCCATCCTGCGCGGGAGACCCATCGCATGCTGAAAGCCGATCTCGACAGCCTGACCCCGACGCGCGCCTTCAGCCGGCGCGACTTCGTGCGAACCAGCGTCGGCAGCGGCTTTGCAGCCGCCGTGCTGCCCATCTCCGCGCAGGCGATTCGCACCGACAGCACCGGTCTCACGTCGGGCGAAGTGACGATCCCCGTGGCTGACTTCAAGATGCCCGCGTACCGCGCGATGCCCGCGGGCAAGACGAACTTGCCGGTGGTGCTCGTGATCTCGGAAATCTTCGGCGTGCACGACTACATTGCCGACGTGGCGCGGCGCTTCGCGAAGCGCGGCTACCTGGCGATCGCGCCGGAGCTGTTCGTGCGCCAGGGCGACGCGCAGAGCTATGGAGAAATCGCGAAGCTGATCGCCGAAGTGATTTCGAAAGTGCCCGACGCGCAGGTGATGGGCGACATGGACGCCACCGTGGCCTGGGCTAAGACGAACGGCGGCGACACCTCGAAGCTGGCGGTGACGGGTTTCTGCTGGGGCGGGCGCATCACGTGGCTGTACAGCGCCCACAACCCGGCGATGAAGGCGGGCGTGGCCTGGTACGGGCGGCTGGTCGGCGCTGCGAGCCCGTTGACGCCGAAGCACCCGGTGGAACTAACGGGCCATCTGAATGGCCCGGTGCTGGGCCTGTACGGCGGGCAAGACAGCGGCATTGCGCTGGACACGGTAGACAAGATGAAGGCCGCGTTGGCCACAGGCGGCGCTGCCGCCAAGCGCAGCGAGTTCGTCGTCTACCCCGACGCACCCCACGCCTTTCATGCCGACTACCGGCCGAGCTTTCGCAAAGAAGCGGCCGAAGACGGCTGGAAACGCTGCGTCGCGTGGTTCGAGGCGAACGGCGTGGCCTGAACGGGCAGCGCCCGCGCCGCGGGTGCACTACAGGCATCACCCGCGCCGCGGCTGCACTACACCGGCGTTGGCCCTGGTGGCGCGCCATGAGCAGACATCCTTCGAGTTTCAACCATGACCTTGCTGTACATCGTGCTCGCCACCTTCGCCGGAGGCTTGCTGTCGGTGCTGATTTCGGCGGCGCTCACCGTGAGCGTTCTGGGTCGCGTGGTGCGCCATCTGGTGAGCCTGTCCACCGGCGTGCTGCTGGGCGCGGCGCTGCTCAACTTGCTGCCCGAAGCTTTTGAGGGCCAGGCCGACCCGCGCCACCTGTTCCTGACGCTGCTCGCGGGCCTGCTGTTTTTCTTCCTGTTAGAGAAGGCCGAGCTCTACCGGCACGGCCACCACCACGAAGGCGACGACCACCACCATCACCATGGCTTCGACGAAGCGCAGGCCGGGCGCGGCGGCTGGAGCGTGCTGGTGGGCGACAGCATCCACAACTTCACCGACGGGCTGATCATCGCCGCGGCGTTCCTGGCCGATACGCACTTGGGCGTCGTCACCGCGGTCGCGATCATCGCGCACGAGATTCCCCAGGAGGTCGGCGACTACATCGTCCTGCTCAACGCGGGCCTATCTCGGTTGCGCGCGCTTGCCTACAACGCGGTGTCGGGGCTGGCGTCGGTGCTGGGCGGCGTGGCGGGCTATCTTCTGGTGGGCCCCTGGACCGAGCTGTTCCCCTTCCTGCTCGTGGTGGCTGCCAGCAGCTTCATCTACGTCGCCGTGGCCGACCTGATACCGCAGCTGCAGCACCGCTTGGCGCTGCGCGAGACGCTCGCGCAACTGGCCTGGCTGGCGGCGGGCTTGGGGCTGATTGCGGTCGCGACCAGCCAGGCGCACGGCCACTGAGCCGAGAGTGCCCCAGCGGCAGCATCGGGCAGCGCAGCCGCGCCGCAGCCAATGCCGAGGGTTCGGCGTTCAGCGCACCACGAGCACCGGAATCGTCGAGTGCGTCAGCACTTTCTGGGTTTCGCTGCCGAGCAGCAACGCCACCATGCCGCGCCGGCCGTGCGAGGCCATCACCAGCAAGTCGCAGTCCATGCGTGCCGCGTGG
Source organism: Burkholderiales bacterium (assembly GCA_031419535.1). Lineage (GTDB taxonomy): Bacteria > Pseudomonadota > Gammaproteobacteria > Burkholderiales > Burkholderiaceae_C > JAEMQF01. The sequence continues at coordinate 7,106 of JANOLA010000028.1, forward strand.
TCGATGATCGCTTCCCAGGGGTGCAAGGCCTCGACCGTGTGGCCGCTGCACTTCACGCCGGCGGCGGAGCACGCGTCGCTCACCGCCTTCACGCGCGCGGCGGCGATGCGCTCTTGCGCGTCGAAGAACTCCTGCGGCGGCGTGGGCTGCATCTCGGAAATCGCGCTGTAGGGGAAGGGTTCCTTGACGCTGATCGTGTAGATCGCCGCGCCCACCGCTTTCGCCAACTCGATCGACTTGGTGACCGCTTTGTCGGTAATGTCGGAACCGTCGGTGGGAACCAGGATGCGTTTGAACATGAGTCGCTCCTCGGGAAATGTGGCAACCAGTATGTTCCGATAGGCTAGGCGCGGGTTTGATCCGCGTCAAGACGCAGTTTTGTCCAGGACGGATTCTTGTCCATGTCGCAGCCTTGTCCAGACTGGCGCCCCCGGGCTCGTTCGTGGGCGGCCGGCGCCGCGACGGATGGGCGGCGCTCAGCCGCGAGCGATCGGCCGAGCGGGATCGGACGACCATTCGCTCCACGAGCCAGGGTAGAGCTTCGAGCCGGTGAGACCAGCGCGTTCCATCGCAAGCAGGTTGTGGCAGGCGGTGACGCCCGAACCGCACTGGTGAACCACCGCGCCGGCGCCACCGTTTGCGAGCAAGGGCGCGAATTCGCCGCGCAACTGCTCGGCCGGCTTGAAGCGGCCATCTGCCCCCAGGTTGTCCTTGAAGAATCGGTTCAACGCGCCCGGAATGTGCCCGGCCTGGGCGTCCAGCGGCTCGACTTCGCCGCGAAAGCGCTCGGGCGCGCGCGCGTCGATCAATCGGAATTGGCCCAACGATTCGCTCAAAACTGACGCGTCGACCGAGTCGACCAGCGCCGGGCGCTGCGGGTAAGGTGGCGCTTCGACGGGCAGCGTGGCCGTGGTGCTCATCGCGCCCCCGGCGGCCACCCACGCAGCCAAGCCACCGTCGAGCACCGACACGTTGTCATGCCCCATCCAGCGCAGCATCCACCAGGCGCGCGCGGCGTAGGGGCCGCCTTGGGCGTCGAGCGTGACCACCAGGCTCGCCGGTGTGATGCCGGCGCGGCCGAGGGTGCGCGCGAAGTCGGCGCGCTCGGGCAGCGGGTGGCGGCCGTTGCGGCCTGTCTTGGCGCCGGCAAGATCGGTGTCCAGGTGCAGGTAGACCGAGTTCGGTACGTGGCCGGCTTGCCATTCGCTTCGCCCGGCGTCGGGTTTGAGCAGATCGAAGCGTGCGTCGATCACAACGGTGTCTTGGCGAACCCGAAGCAACTCGCGCAGCGATTCGGCCTGGATCAGGGGCTTGCTCAGCATGTTCAACTCGTGGTGGCTGTGCCGGCATTGTCAGCGAGCCGCGAGCGGCGGCGCAGCAGCGTGGCCGCCACGCCGGCGCCGACCACGAGGGCCATGCCCAGGATCGCGGACCAGGTCATGCGGTCGTCGAAGAACAGCATGCCGAAGGCATAGGAATAGACGATGCCCAGGTACTGAAGGCTCGCGTTCACGAGAATCTTGCCGACGACGAAAGCGCGCGGCATCATGAGCTGCGCCACACTGGCCAGAACGCCGATGGCCAGCAGCAAGCCGACGCCTTTGAGCGTGTGGGGCTGCGTTCCGGTGGCCAGCATCGCCAGCGCGCCGACGACAAGGCCACCGGCACGGGCGAGCGCAAAGGCACTTGCTGCCGGCGCAGCAGCATCGCCATCAGCAGCGCGCCGATCAGGCTGCCGTAGAACACCATCTCGCCGGTGGAGTAATGGGCCGACGCGAACTTCGCGCACAGCCCCATCGCCGCGAACAGGAAGGTCGCGACGACCATCAACCATGTGGCTGACACCTCAGAGGCTGAGAGTTTTTCGGGCGTGCCCGAGCAGCGCGCCAGAAGGTGGCTGATCTAGGCGACGCGCAGGCGTGCCCTGCGCGTTTGCTTGGGCGGCGCAGCCATAGCTCGGGCTATGACGAGCATTTGCAACGACCAGCGGGCGCGTTATGGCGTGATGAGCGGGCATGATCGAAAGACTGTCAGCCTCTTATGCGGCGGACATCGCGCGCCGGTACCACTCGTGGAACTGCTGCATGCCGTCTTCCATCGGGCTCTGGTACGGGCCGTACTCGTCGTCGCCGCGCGCCAGCAGCGCGGCGCGGCCGGCGTCCATGCGCAGCGCGATCTGGTCGTCTTCGACGCAGG
>JANOLA010000029.1:0-7562 GCA_031419535.1 Burkholderiales bacterium
GAGGATGGAAAGCCGGCCCCCGGGCGCGAAGCGCCCGCCCCTCGAGGGGGCAGGGAGCCGGCTTGGGGCGGCCCGGCGCCGGCTTGCACGCCCGAATTCGCCCTCGAAGGCAGCGTCTTCATCGGTGGTGCCGTCGTGCAATGGCTGCGCGACGGCTTGCACGCCATCAAGGCCAGCGGCGAAGTGCAGCAACTCGCGCAAAGCGTTCCCGACAGCGGCGGCGTGATGTTCGTGCCCGCCTTCACCGGCCTAGGCGCGCCGTACTGGAAGCCCGACGCGCGCGGTGCGATCGTCGGCCTCACGCGCGGCAGCACGGTGGCGCACATCGCGCGCGCGGCGCTGGAAAGCATTGCGTTCCAAAGCGCCGCGTTGCTCCAGGCGATGAGCCGCGACGCCGTGGCGGCCGGCGGCTTGCCCGTGGCCGAGCTGCGCGTCGACGGCGGCGCGTGCGTCAACGACCTGTTGATGCAGTTCCAGGCCGACCTGCTGGGCATTCCGGTGGTGCGGCCGAAGGTCATCGAGACCACCGCGCTCGGCGCGGCCTACCTCGCCGGTTTGAGCTGTGGCATTTACAAGGGGCTGGAGGAGCTGAGCGCGCAGTGGCAGGTCGAGCGGCGTTTTCACCCGACGCTGTCGCGCGACGCGGCGAATGCGCTGATGCAGCGCTGGGAGCATGCGGTGGCGCAGGCGACGTTGTAGTTGCGTTGCGCGCGGTCGCGCAAGATCGAACACATCGCGGCGCCATCGCCACCGACTGCCGATGATGCCGCGCCTCCTTTTTGCCGGCGCGGGCGCGCTCCTGATCGCGGGCTGCGCCACGCCGCCACCGGGTGGCGCGCACCTCACCAGCGCCGAACCGCGCGCCTGCCTTGAATGGTTTGACCACCTCGACGCCGCCGTGCGCCGCGCCGGCACGGCCGATGCGCAAGAGGCGCGCATCGAAAACCATCCGCACCTGCGGGCGAACCGTTTCGCCGCCGCGCTCGCGCAAGACCCCCTCGTGTCCGACCTCGAGTTCGGGCACGACGTGCTGCCGAGGCTGCGCGCGCTGGACCGTGCCGCGCGCGCCACGGAGATCAGCAATCTACCAGCGCAAGCGCTGCCTGAACTCGGCCTGACCCGAGCGCAGGCGTTGCTGCGAAGCGAGCAATGCGCCGCCCTCCTGCTCGCCGCCCAACGCCCCGACCGAGCTGCCATCCAAGTGCCCGACGACTACAGCGACACGCTGCGCCTGCTCGGCGCATATGCGCTGACGCGCCACCCCTTCACCGCAGGCGTGACGCAGCAGCTCGCCGAGGTGAGCGCGGCCTTCGCCAAGCCCCTCGGCGTACCGGCCGGGGGCCGGGTGCAGCGCTACGCGGGTGTCGGTTCGACGGCAGATGCGGCAGCCGTGGACCCGCTTGCGAACAGCGTGACGCCGCAGGCGAGCGCGCTGCTCGATCGACATCAACCCGTGTTCGAAATCGAAATCACAGGCGACGACGACCTGCCCGGCGCACTGGCCTGGGACCCCATGCGCGATGCGCCCATCGTCCAGCGCGAACAACCCACCGTCTATCGCCACATCGACTTCACGCGCTACCGCGGGCACACGCTGACCCAACTCGTCTACACGGTCTGGTTCGGCGCGCGCCCGGCCAACGCACCTGGCGACCTGCTCGCAGGGCACCTGGACGGGCTGATCTGGCGCGTGACGCTCGGCGCCGACGGCGGCGCGCTGATCCACGACACGATCCACCCCTGCGGCTGCTACCACTACTTCATCCCGACGCCGCGCGCGAGGCCCATCCCGGCACCCGACGACGAGCCCGAGTGGGCCTTCGTGCCGCAGACCGTGCGCCAGTTGCAGCCGGACGAACGCATCGTGCTGCGCATTGCAACGCGCACCCACTCCCTGGAGCGCGTGACGATTGAAGCGCGCGAGCAGGCGCAGCGCGGCGCGACGCCGCTGCGTGCGCTCGCGCAAGAGCGCCTGCGCACGCTGCCGATCCTCGGCGCGCCGCGCGGCGCCACGCGCAGCGCCTACGGTCCGGACGGCCTGGCCCCCGGCACCGAACGCCTCGAGCGCTTCCTGTTCTGGCCGATGGGTATCGCGTCGGCCGGACAGATGCGCCAATGGGGGCGGCATGCCACGGCGTTCGTCGGCCGACGCCACTTCGACGACGCGGACCTGTTCGAGAAGCGTTTCGCCCTCGAGCTTGACGACCCTGGCGCGGCGCCACAAGGGCCGGCCGCGCCACCGATGGCAGCGCCGGCCGATGCCGCCGCACGCCCTGGGGGCGCCACTTCAGCCCGGATAGGGCTGTAGTGAACAGAGCTGTAGTGAACAGAGCTGTAGTTGTAATTGCATAGCATGTAGCGTATGCTACAAACATGTGGGCCTTGCTGCTCGTCACCTTGCCGACGCAACCGAATGCCGTTCGGCTGCGCATCTGGCGTTCGCTGAAGAGCCTGGGCTGCGCGGCGCTGCGCGACGGCGCCTATGTGCTGCCGAGCGAGCATGTGGCGGCGCTCGACGCTACCGCGTCCGAGGTTTGCGAGCACGGCGGCAACGCTTCGGTGCTGGCGCTCGCGCCGCGCAACGATGCACAACACCGCGAAGTGCTCGCGCTGTTCGACCGTGGCGCGGCCTACGCGCAGTGGCAGGCTGACGCGAAGGCGCTGCACCTTGAACTGAAACGCTTGGCCGAGACCGACGCGCGCCGGCGCTTGCGCGGCGTCGCCGATGGCTTGGCGGCGTTGCAACGCATCGACTACTACCCGGGCGCCGCGTTTGAGCAGGCCCAGTCCGAACTGGCCACGCTTCGCGGCGTGCTCGATGCGCGCTTTTCCCAAGGTGAGCCGCGCGCTCTTGCCGGGCGGCGCACGGCCGACGGCCTGGTGCGCCTGGACCGCGCCAAGTTCCAGGGCAAGCGCTGGGCGACGCGCGCACGGCCCTGGGTCGACCGGCTGGCCAGCGCCTGGCTGATCCGCCGCTTCATCGACAAGAGCGCCGAGTTCGTCTGGCTGTCCGACGCCACGCTGCCGATCCGCACGCCGCGCGGTGCGCTGGGTTTCGACTACGACGGTGCGCGCTTCACGCATGTGGGCGCGCTCGTCACGTTCGAAGTGCTGGTGGCGAGTTTCGGCTTGCAGCAAGACACGCGGCTCCAGCGCATCGGCGCCGTCGTTCACTATCTCGACGCCGGCGGCATCCCCGCCGCTGAAGCCGCGGGCCTGGAGAGCGTGCTCGGCGGCCTGCGCGAGCTGCATGCGCACGACGATCGCCTGCTGGCCGCCGCTGCGGTCGTCTTCGACGCGCTCTACGCCTCACCGAACGCGGTGGCAGGTGAATCCCCATGACGGCCACGACCGAACCAGGCGCCGCGCCGCCCGTCAGCGTCAGCTTCGCGCAAGCCTTGCGCTTCTGGTTGAAGCTCGGCTTCATCAGCTTCGGCGGGCCGGCCGGGCAGATCGCGATCATGCACGCCGAGCTGGTGGAGCGGCGCCGCTGGATCAGCGAGAAGCGCTTCCTGCACGCGCTCAACTACTGCATGCTGCTGCCCGGTCCCGAGGCGCAACAACTCGCCACCTACATCGGCTGGCTGATGCACCGAAGGCTCGGCGGGATCGTCGCCGGGCTGCTCTTCGTGCTGCCGTCGCTGTTCATTCTGATCGCGCTGTCGTGGATCTATCTGCGCTTCGGCGACTTGCCGGTCGTCGCCGGAATCTTCTTCGGCCTGAAGCCCGCCGTCACCGCGCTGGTGCTGCACGCGGCGCACCGCATCGGCACGCGTGCGCTGAAGAATCGCTGGATGTGGGGCATCGCGGCAGCGGCGTTCGTCGCGATCTTCGCATTCGACGCGCCGTTCCCCGCGATCGTGATCGGCGCGGCGCTGCTCGGCCACTTCGGCGCGCGCCAATGGCCACAGGTGTTCGCGCTCGGTGGTGGACATGGCAGCGCGCCAACGAGCTATGGCCCGGCGCTGATCGACGACACCACGCCGACGCCCGCGCACGCGCGATGGTCGCGCTCGCACCTGATCAAGGTGCTCGGCGTCGGCCTGGGCCTGTGGGCGGTGGCGATGGCCTGGCTGCTCGCGAGCCACGGTGTACAGGGAACGCTCACGCAGATGGGCTGGTTCTTCACCAAGGCCGCGCTCGTCACGTTCGGCGGCGCGTATGCGGTGTTGCCCTACGTCTATCAGGGCGCGGTCGAGCAGCACCAATGGCTCAGCGGCGCGCAGATGATCGACGGCCTGGCCCTCGGTGAAACGACGCCGGGCCCACTCATCATGGTGGTGGCCTTCGTCGGCTTCGTCGGCGGCTGGGCCCGGCAGGTGCTCGGGCCCGATGCGCTGTTTCTCGGCGCGGCGCTCGCGGCGAGCGTGGTCACGTTCTTCACCTTCCTGCCGTCGTTCATCTTCATCCTCGCGGGCGGGCCGATGGTCGAGGCGACGCACGGAAAACTGGGTTTCACCGCGCCGCTGTCGGCGATCACCGCCGCCGTCGTGGGGGTGATCCTGAACCTGGCGCTGTTCTTCGCCTACCACGTGCTGTGGCCGCATGGTTTCACCGGGCGCTTCGAGTGGCTCTCGGCGCTGATCGCCGTGGCTGCCGCGCTGGCGCTGTTTCGCTTCAAGGTCGGCGTCATTCCCATGCTCGCGGCGTGCGCTGCCGCGGGCCTCGTGGTCACCTTGTTGTTTCCGTCGTTGCGCTGAAAGGAACCCCCATGGACGCTCGAATTCATGACTTGCCGTTCAACCCGGCCGGATTGCCAGGCCTGTCCGAGAAGTTGCTGCGCAGTCACCACCAGAACAACTATGGCGGCGCAGTGAAGCGCTTGAACGCGATCCGCACCCAATTGGCCGCGACGCCGTTCGCCAGCGCGCCTGGTTTCCAGCTCAACGGCCTGAAACGCGAAGAGCTGATCGCGACGAACTCGATGCTGCTGCACGAGTTGTACTTCGCGAGCCTGGGTGGTGCGGGCGAATCGATGGCGCCGGCATTCGCGCTCGCGCTCGCCGCCAACTTCGGCAGCGTGCAGCGCTGGCGCGATGAGTTCGTCGCGATGGGCAAGGCCCTGGGCGGCGGCTCGGGGTGGGTGCTGCTGACATTTCAGCCGCGCGAAGGCACGCTGGTCAACCAATGGGCGGCCGACCACACGCACGCGCTCGCGGGCGGCGCGCCGATCCTCGCGCTCGACATGTATGAGCACGCCTACCACCTCGACCACGGCGCCGCGGCCGGCGCCTATGTCGACGCCTTCATGGCAAACATCGATTGGGCGCTCGTCTATGAGCGTTACCAGCGCGCCGTGCATGCGGCGAGCGAGCCCTTCGCCGCAACCCAAGATCAAGTTGCAGGCGCGATCCTGCTCGACGTGCGGCGTGCCGGTGTCTACGAACAGGCCACGACGCTGATCCCCGGCGCGCAATGGCGCGACCCCGGCGACGTGGGCCGATGGGCGAACGAGTTGAGCGCCGACACAGAGCTTGTCGTGTACTGCGTCTACGGCCACGAAGTCGGCCGCGCCACCGCGATGCGCCTGCGCGCCGCCGGGCTGAAGGCGCGTTACCTGAGCGGCGGCATCGATGCCTGGCAAGCAGCCGGCCGGCCGCTCGTGCCGAGAGCCGACGCGCCGCAACCGGGAGCGCCAGCATGAAGTGGGTGACGCGCGAGCGCCCGAAGATCGACCGCATCGCCTGCCCCTGGTTGATCCAGCGCTTCATCGACCACGACGCGCAGTTTCTCTACGTGCCCGCCGCCGACGTGATGAAGGTCGCGCGCGACAGCGGCGCGACGCCCTATGACATTCCCGGCGTCGAGATGGGCCATGTGGGCGAGCTGTGCAGCTTCGACGCCTTTCTCGCGAAATACCAACTCACCGAGCCGGCGCTGCGGCAGCTCGCGTTGATCGTGCGCGGGGCCGACACGTCGCGCCTGGACCTCACGCCGCAATCGGCGGGCCTGTACGCGATTTCGCTGGGGCTGTCGCACAAGCACACCGACGACCATCAGATGCTGCGCCATGGCATCGTGATGTACGACGCGCTCTATGCCTGGTGCCAGTCTTGCCAGGCCGAGACGCACAATGGGCCACCGGCGATGCAGTGAGAGGTGCGCCATGACCGAGCCGAAATTCCAGACCCTGCCGATCAACGGCATCCAGATGCGCATCGCCGAGCAGGGCAGCGGCCCGCTCGTGCTGTTCTGCCATGGTTGGCCGGAGTCGTGGTACTCGTGGCGGCACCAGTTGGCGGCGCTGGCCGCGGCGGGCTACCGCGCTGTTGCACCGGACATGCGCGGCTATGGCGGCACCGAAGCGCCCGCGCACGTCGACCAGTACACGATGCTGCACCTGGTGGGCGACATGGTCGAGCTGGTCAAGGCGCTGGGCGAGACGCAGGCGGTGATCGTGGGCCACGACTGGGGTGCGCCGGTGGCGTGGACATCGGCGCTGCTGCGTCCCGATGTGTTCCGCGCGGTCGCCGGAATGAGCGTGCCGTTCACGCCGCCGGGCAAGATCGACCTGCTCAGCGCCATGCAGGCCCAGGGCGTCACGACGTTCTACATGCAATATTTCCAGGCGCCCGGCGTCGCCGAAGCGGAACTCGAAGCCGACGTGGCAGCGTCGCTGCGGCGCATCTATTTCAGCGGCTCGGGCGACGGGCCGCAGCGCCCGACCTTCGGCATGCTCGAGCCAGGTTCGGGTGTGCTCAGCAATACCGTCGATCCGCTGTCGTCAGGCGCCGCGCTGCCCAGTTGGCTGCCGCGCGAAGACCTGGCGTACTACACCGCCGAATTCAAACGCGCCGGTTTTCGCGGCGGCTTGAATTGGTACCGCAACTTGCGCCGCTCCTGGGAACTGCTCATGCCGTGGCGCGGTTGCATCATCCGCCAGCCCTCACTCTTCATCGCCGGTTCGCGCGACAACGTGTTGCGCTTCCCCGCGTCGAAGGCGCAGATCGAGGCCTATCCGCGCACGCTGCCGGCCTTGCACGGCTGCCACATCCTGGAAGGCGCGGGGCACTGGATCCAGCGCGAGCGCGCCGACACAGTGAACGTTTTGCTGTTGGAGTTTTTGAAAGCGCTCTGACGAATCTCAGCGCCTCAGGGCAAGGCAGATGGAAAACAGCCCGCCAAGCCTGGCGCCATTGCGCAAGATCGCGCCGCATCAGCCCGGCGCCATCGGTTTGGCAGAGCGCTTCGGCGAAACGCTCGTGGCGGTGCGATACCGGCAAAGCCCAGACCCGAGACGCAGGTTCATCACCGTCGAACTCGTTGTCGATGAGTTGCCCGTGCAGCGGCGCACGAAAGGCAACACTTTGGTACGGGTACGCATCGCCGCCAATGAGGGCGTTTTGCAATCTGCCGCAAAGCGCTACGGCGCGAAATGGGACCAGGTGGCAAAAGTCTGGGTCATGAGCCGCGCCGTGGCACGGGAACTGAGGCTGACGGATCGAATTGTCGAATTGGTCGGCCCTGGAATCGATACAGTGGGCAATTGATCGGGCCCAGTCAGAGATGCGCAGCCATGCACATTTTCTTGCGGCCGTCATTTTTTGAGTTGCAGTCCATAT
>JANOLA010000030.1:0-1826 GCA_031419535.1 Burkholderiales bacterium
GTTCAGCGTCGGTTTGTTGAGCATCGCCACGCTCGCCGAGCCGTGCGCACTGTGGCAATCGCTGCAGACCATCGTGCCAAAGCGCACCGGGTGCGACGATGTCTTCTGGAAGTCCGCGCGCTGTTGCTTGTGGCAGGCATATCAGACCTCGGCCTGGGTGCTCTTGCTCAGCACCGGGTCTTGCTCGGCGTGCAGCTTGTGGCAATCGGTACACGCGAGGTTGCCGCGCTCGTGCGCTCCCCCATGCCAGCCGGTGCGCGCATTGCCCTGGTGGCAGTCCAGGCACGGCTGGTTTCGCTGCGCGACCGTGAGGAACGAATTCGGCTTGAAGCTGTTCGTCGTCGCTGTTTTCTTGGCTCCCTTGGCCGAGTGGCGCTCACCCGGCCCGTGACACGCTTCGCATTGCAGCGCGCCCGGGCCGAACGGCGCGCGCGCATTGTGCCGGTGAGCATGCTTCGTCTTGAAAATCGCGGACGTCGTGAACGTGGCGGTATCGGCCTCGGCGTCGTGGCAGTTCAGGCAGGTGTCGGCGCCCTTTTCGCTGTATTCGGTGCCGCCGCCCGCGGCGCTCGGCGCGGACGCTGCGGCGGATGGCGCGGGCGCACTCGTCTGCGCTGTCGCGACTGGCTGCCATGACAGGCCGGCCAGCAGCAGCAACGCGCAATGCAGGGGTCGGGTCATGCTCATCGATGTCTGCCTCTTTTGTTCTGCGTTGGCATCGGCCTTTACGGCATCGACGCGTCTTGCGTCTATGGCCTATGGTTTGCGTGACGGAGGAGCTTCCTTCTGAGTGGCGACGATGCGGCCCTTGAGGGCGTCATAGGCCTCGATCGACAACACCTTGTCCGCGACGAGCTTGGCCTTGCTCGGGTACGGCCGCGCCGCAATGATGCGCTTCGCTTCGGCGTCGCCGATTCCCGGCAGCGTTTTCAGCTCGGCGCGGTTTGCGCTGTTGATGTCGACGAGTTTGAGCGGTGCGTTCGGCGCTGCGGCGTGCGCCACAGGTGCGGCCGTTTGCGTCGCAGTGGCCTTGGCCTGCTCGGCGGCCAGGCAGAGCCTGCCGCCGAGCAGCGCAAGGGCCACCGTCAGCGTGATGGCAACGTTTCCGTATTGCATGAAAGCCCCACTTACCTGCGCTACGGGCTTACTTCTTGTGCACCCGCTCGGTGTCGAAGTCACGGCCCGGGCCGTGGCAGACCACGCACGACTCGACGTCTTCGAGGGGCCGCGGCGTCGGCTGCGCCGCCGTGCGCGACACGTGCAGCGCACCACCCATGATCGCGATATGCGCCTTGGCAGGCGTGTTGTCGTGGCAGCTCACGCACGCCGCGGCGAACGGCGTGACGACGATGTCGGTGCTGTTCGACGTGTTCAGCGCGGTCTTGGCCAGCGCCGGCGTTGCTGTTGCCGCGCCGATCGCTGCGGCATAAGCCGCGTCGATCGACTCGTAGGTCGACACCAGCGTGCTCGCCGGAACGTAGTTGTAGGTCTTCTGGTCGGACGTCGCGGCCGTGGTGTGGCAGGTTTCGCAGTAGTTCAGCCGGCCCGGGAAATCCATGCGGCGGAAGTCGAGCAACTGGATCACGCCGCCGAGCGGGTTGCTAGTCGGGGACGTGCTGGTCCTGTCGCGTGCGGTCTGGAACGGCGTCACGCGCCGATCGCGGCCCGCATGGATACCGTGGATCATGTCCTTGAAGTTGTTGCTCGTCACCGGGAACTTCAGCGCGGCATTGGGCAGGTTCCGGTCGAACTTCCAGTCGGCAAGTATCTTCTCCTCTGCCTTCGTGAACGCATAGGTCCTGAGGAAGGCATCGGCGACGCCGCGA
>JANOLA010000031.1:0-3577 GCA_031419535.1 Burkholderiales bacterium
CAGCAGCACCGCACCGAGCGCTCGCTGCGTGCCTTGCGCGATCTGTCCAGCCCGCGTGCGCTGGTCGTGCGCGACGGTGCGGCGCGGCGCGTGGCAGGCCGCGAGTTGGTGCGCGGCGACATGGTGTTGCTCGCCGAAGGCGACCGCGTCCCCGCCGACATGCAGCTCGTCGAGTCTTCGAATCTCACGGTCGATGAGTCGTTGCTGACCGGCGAGTCCGTCCCTGTGCTGAAGCAGGTTGGCCCGCATGACAGCGGCATCGTCGGCGCAGCCCCACCCGCGGAAGACCGCGCGCAAGTGTTTTCCGCGACGCTGGTCACGCAGGGCAGCGGGCGCGGCGAGGTGCTTGCCACCGGGCCGCGCAGCGCGCTGGGGCGCATCGGCAAATCGCTCGAAGGCATCGCCGCACAGAGCACGCCGATTCAACGCGAGACGCGCCGCATCGTGACCCGCGTTGCCGTGCTCGGTCTGGTGCTGGCGGCCGGACTTGCGGTGGCGTACGGGCTGCGGCTGGGCGACTGGTTGAACGGTTTGCTGGCCGGCCTCACGTTGGCGATGGCGATCCTGCCCGAGGAACTGCCCGTCGTGTTGACGCTTTTCCTGGGGCTGGGCGCGTGGAGGCTGGCGCGCGAGGGTGTATTGGCGCGCAGCATCCCGGCCGTCGAACTGCTGGGCGCGACGACGCTGTTGTGCGTCGACAAGACCGGCACGCTCACGGCCAATCGCATGACGGTCAGGCATGTGTGGTCCGAGTCGGCGGCCCACGACTGTGTGCTGCACGGCACTGCCGCGCTGCCGGAGAGCTTGCATGGCGTGCTGGAGTTCGCCGTGCTGGCGAGTCACCGGCGCGCCTTCGATCCGATGGAGAGCGCGATCGCCGACGCCGGCCGGCGCCTGCTCGGCGACACCGAGCATCTTCACGACGACTGGACCTGGGTTGACGACTACCCCTTGTCGAACCAGATGCTGGCCATGTCGCGGGTTTGGCAGTCGCCCGAGCAGCGCGAGCGAATGATTGCCGCCAAGGGCGCGCCGGAGGCCATCGTCGATCTCTGTCACCTCGACGCCGCGCGGCAACGCTCAATTGCCGATCAGGTCTCGGCCCTGGCGAGCCGGGGCCTGCGTGTGCTCGGCGTCGCGCAGGCCAGTTTCGACGCCGATATCCTGCCGCACAAACAGCACGACTTCGGGTTCGAGTTCCTCGGCTTGGTCGCCCTGGAAGACCCGGTGCGGCCGGACGTGCCGCAGGCCATCGCCCAGTGCCACGCGGCGGGGATCCGGGTCGTGATGTTGACCGGCGATCACCCCGCCACGGCGATCTCGGTGGCGCGACAGGTGGGGTTGCCGGTGGCCGACGAAGCCGTCATGACGGGGGCCGACCTGGCAACGCTGAGCGACGCCGATTTGCGCACCCGACTGGCGCACACGCATGTCTTCTGCCGCGTCCAGCCCGAACAGAAACTGCGCCTGGTGCTTGCCTTCAAGGATCTCGGCGAAGTCGTCGCGATGACGGGCGACGGCGTGAACGACGCCCCGGCGCTGAAAGCGGCGCACATCGGCGTCGCGATGGGCGCGCGCGGCACCGACGTGGCGCGCGAAGCCGCTGCCCTGGTGCTGCTGAACGACGACTTCGCATCGCTCGTGACAGCCGTGCGTTACGGGCGCCGCGTGTTCGCGAACCTGCGCAAGGCGATCGTGTTCGTGGTGGCGGTGCACATCCCCATCGTCGGCCTGTCGATCATGCCGGTCTTGCTCGGCTGGCCCATGCTGCTGATGCCCGTGCACATTCTGTTCTTGCAGTTGATCATCGACCCGGCGTGCTCGATCGTGTTCGAGGCCGAGCCGAGCGAGGCCGACGCGATGAACATCGCGCCGCGCCAGCCGAACCAGCGCCTGTTCGACGCGCAGATCCTCGGGCGCTCCCTCGCGCAGGGACTGGGCTTGCTGGCGCTGCTGCTAACGCTGTATGTGGCGGTTCGGGATGTCGCAGTTTCAGTCGAGATGGCGCGTGCGACGACGTTCACCGCGCTCGTGCTCGCCAATCTGGGCTTGATCCAGGCGAATCGGAGCTGGCGCCGAACCGCGTGGCGTGGGCCGCAGCCGTTGAACCGGCATTTCATCTGGATCACCCTGGCCACGCTGGCGATGCTCGGCTGCGTGCTCGGCATTCCGGCGATCAGCCGCACGTTCGCCTTCGCCTTGCCCACACCCGGCATGTTGCTGGCGGGGGCGGGGGTGATGCTCGCGAGCCTGGTCTGGTTCGAGTTCGTCAAGGGAGCATGCACAAAGCAGGCGGCGCCCAAGGCGCGGCGCAAGCGACCGCTTGACTTCCCGCGATAACCGAGAGGCAGCGCCAACCCATGCTTGCGGTTTACCGCTGCGGGTGGCGCGTTTGATTTGCCTCAAGACCTTCAGCCTCGGCGCACTGCACAGTCAAGCCCACGCAGCGCCGCCGTGGGGCTGCTGGGATCTGCCATGTACAAGAAATTGTTTGTCGCCATTGATGGAAGCGAGCCCAGCGCCGCGGGGTTGCATGAAGCCATCAAACTGGCCCAGTGCGATGGCGGGGAGTTGCATGTCGTGTTTGTCGTCTATCACCCGAAGACGTTCGGGCACCCGATCGTCAACCTCGCCGCTGTCGAGGAAGCGCTCGAGACCGAAGGACGAGGCGTGCTCGATCGCGCCGCGGCTCAGGCCCAGGCAGTCGGCGTGACGGCCTCCACCGCAATGGTCGCGGCCACTCGAGAGCCCATCGCCGCAACGCTGCTCGTCGAAGCCGTGAAGTGGCAGGCCGACCTGATCGTGATGGGCACGCACGGCCGGCGCGGCTTCGGCCGCGCGGTGCTGGGCAGCGTTGCCGAGAACCTGCTGCGCGTGTCGACGCTGCCGGTGTTGATGGTTCGCGCGCACGCTTGACGCCGGGTTCGTGACCGCCGCGCTGCTCCTCGGCTGGATCGTTGCGGCGTTGTTGCTGCAACTCGCGGCAGGAATCGGTCTTGCCGTCTGGCTGCGACGCCACGCTGGGCCTTCGCTGCCGCATGGCACCGATGCCATCGGCGCAGCGCCGGTCGCCGCAAGCGCCTGGCCTGGCTGGCGCAAGTTCCGCGTGGCGCACCGCGAATTCGAGGACGCCGCCCGCACACAGTGCTCGTTCTACCTGGAGCCCGTCGACGGCGCGGCGCTGGCGCCGTTTCGGCCGGGCCAGTACCTCACGTTCACGGCGCGGGTCGCCGACCCAGGCACCGCACCGCCGGGCGGGCAACGCACCATCACGCGCTGCTACTCGCTGTCCGGGCAGCCCAACGCTGCCCGCTACCGGATCACGATCAAGCGCGTCGCGGCGCCGCAGGACAGGCCCGACGCGCCACCCGGCGTATCTTCGAGCCACTTCCACGACCAGGTGCACGAAGGTGATGTGCTGGAGGTGAAACCGCCCGCCGGGCACTTCTTCCTCGACGCCGATCCGAGCGTCCCGGTCGTGCTGATCGCAGGCGGCATCGGCATCACGCCGCTGCTGAGCATGCTGGCCGGGTGCCTTGGCGAGCAGCCCGGGCGCGACGTGCATCTGTACTACGGG
>JANOLA010000032.1:0-18921 GCA_031419535.1 Burkholderiales bacterium
GAACTCGGCCTGCGCGTCGCGGTCGACACGCCGGTCCCACAACAGCGAGCGGCCCTGGCGCTGCTCGGCCTCCAGCGTCGGCTTGCGCGCCTTCAGGTGTTCGATGAACGCCGTGGTGTCGGACTTGTAGTGTTTCCAGAACAGGGGCATGGTGGGGGCCGGAATCGGGTGGCGGTGATTCTAGAGGCCGGGCCGCCCAAGGCAGATGGAGCATCGCGGGCGGGTACTCTCGCGCGATACTGCGGTGCAACGCACCTGCTATTCCATTCGGAGCCTTCCTGTGACCAAAACCTTCGCTTCCCAAGCCGACCTCGAAGAAAAAAAGGTCACCTTCACCAAGCTGAGCGCGAACGCCTACGCCTACACCGCCGAGGGTGACCCGAACACCGGCGTGATCGTCGGCGACGACGCGGCGATGGTGATCGACACCCAGGCCACACCGGTGATGGCGCAAGACGTGATCCGCCACATCCGCACGGTCACCGACAAGCCCATCAATTACGTGGTGCTGAGCCACTACCACGCGGTGCGCGTGCTCGGCGCTTCTGCCTACAAGCCGCAGCACATCATCGCGAGCCGCGACACGTACGATTTGATCGTCGAGCGCGGCGAAGCCGACAAGGCGAGCGAGATCGGCCGCTTTCCACGCCTCTTTCAAGCCGTGGAGTCGGTGCCCGCGGGGATGACGTGGCCGACGATCACGTTCAGCGGCGCGATGAGCATTTGGCTCGGCAAGCTGGAAGTGCAGTTGCTGCAACTCGGGCGTGGCCATACGAAGGGCGACACGGTGGCGTGGCTGCCCGAGCAGAAGATTCTGTTCTCGGGCGACCTGGTCGAATTCGACGCGACGCCTTATGCCGGCGACGCGTACTTCCAAGACTGGCCGAAGACGCTCGATCGCCTTGCCGCGCTGGAGCCGCGCGCGCTGGTGCCCGGGCGGGGCGCGGCGTTGACGACGCCGCAGGCCGTGGCGAGCGGCCTGGCCGGCACACGCGGCTTCATTGCCGACGTGTGGAACAGCGTCAAGGCGGGAGTGGCGGCGGGCAAGGACCTGAACGCCGTCTACAAAGAGACGTTCGCGAAGCTGCAGCCGAAGTACGGCCACTGGGTGATCTTCAACCACTGCATGCCGTTCGACGTGACGCGCTGCTACGACGAGGCGACGAAGTACCCGGATCCGCGCATCTGGACCGCGCAGCGCGACATCGAGATGTGGGCGGCGCTGGAGAGTTGAGCGCTTGCGAGAGGGCGTTTCGCAGTGGGCGGCAGCGCGGAATGAGGCGATTGAAGCATGGCCGGTAGCGCCACACAGCGCGACTACGAAGCGCTTCAGTTCCCCTACCGCAAGGCGCCCGACCACGGCGCGAGCGCGGCGCTGCGCTACGCGGTGGTCGTGGTCGGCGCAGGACCCGTGGGGCTGAGCCTGGCGATCGACTTGGCGCAGCAAGGCATTTCGGTCTTGCTGCTCGACAACGACGACCGCCTGTCCAGCGGCTCGCGCGCGATCTGCTTCGCCAAGCGCACGCTCGAAATCTTCGACCGTCTCGGTTGCGCAGAACCGATGATGGCCAAGGGCGTGTCGTGGAGTGTGGGCCGGGTCTACTTTCGCGACGAGGAAATCTATTCGTTCAACCTGCTGCCCGAAGCGGGCCACGAGCGCCCGGCGTTCATCAACTTACAGCAGTACTACGTGGAAGGCTATCTCGCCGACCGCGCAGCGCGGTTGCCGAACATCGAGATGCGTTGGAAGAGCGCGGTCGCTGGCGCGCAGCCGCACGCCGATCATGTGCGGCTCACGGTCGACACACCCGACGGCGCGTACGACATCGAAGCCGGCTACGTGGCGGCGTGCGACGGCTCAAAATCGGCGCTGCGCGGCCTGCTCGGGCTGGAGGTGCAGGGCCGAACCTTCCGCGATCGCTTTCTCATCGCCGACATCAGGATGGATGCGCCCGATTTCCCCGCCGAGCGCCGCTTCTGGTTCGACCCTTCCTTCCACCCCGGCCAAAGCGTGCTGCTGCACAAGCAGGCCGACGGCCTGTGGCGCACCGACTTTCAGCTCGGCTGGGAGGCCGACCCGGAGCGCGAACGCAGGCCCGAGCACATCCGCCCGCGCGTGCGCGCCTTGCTCGACAGCATTGGCGCAGCGAACGTGCAGTTCGAAATCGGCTGGGCCAGCGTCTACACCTTCGCGTGCCAGCGCTTGCAGCACTTTCGCCATGGGCGGGTGTTCTTCGCCGGCGACTCGGCGCACGGCGTGTCGCCGTTCGGCGCGCGCGGCGCGAACTCGGGCGTGCAAGACGCCGACAACCTGGCGTGGAAACTCGCCGCGGTGTTGCAGGGCCGCGCCGGAGACGCGCTGCTCGACTCTTACGGCGCCGAGCGCGAAGCGGCGGCCGACGAGAACATCCTGCACTCGACGCGCGCCACCGACTTCATCACGCCCAAGAGCGAGGTGAGCCGATTGTTCCGCGACGCGGCGCTCGATTTGGCCAAGTCGCATGCGTTCGCGCGCTCGCTCGTGAACAGCGGGCGCCTGTCGGTGGCAAGCACGCTGCGCAATTCGCCGCTGAACACGACCGACGATTCGAGCTTCAGCGGCGCGATGGTTCCGGGAGCGGCCGCGGCCGACGCGCCGGTCGAATGCGACGGCGCGCCGGGCTGGCTGCTGCGCCATCTGCATGGCGCGCAGGGTGCGCAGTTCAGCGCGCTGCTGTTTGCCCCGACCGACGCGGTGTCGGCGCTGCAAGAATTGAATGGCGCGGCGCGCGGCATCGCACCTTTGCAGGTGCTGGTGATCTTGCCCACGGCATCGCGCTCCAGCGCATTGAGCGCCCTGAGCATCGACGGCGCACGGGTTCTGGTTGACACCCAGGAATCGGCGCGGCAGCGCTACGATGCCCACGACGGCACGCTGGTGCTGCTGCGCCCGGACCAACATGTGTGCGCGCGCTGGCGCAGCGTTCAGCCGGCCGCAGTGAGTGCTGCAATGCGCCGCGCACTCGCCCTGACCTGAAAGACTGCGATGGTTTTGCTGACGACTCCTCACTTGACGGCACCCGACGACTTCTACGAAGCGCTGATCGACGCGCACCGCGACCTGAACAGCGCGCAAAGCGTCGAGCTCAACGCGAAACTCGTGCTGCTGCTCGCCAATCACATCGGCAACCTCGACGTGCTACGCGAGGCCTTGATTGCGGCGCGCGCCAGCGTCACGGCCAAGGCCGGGTCGGCATGACGGCCAGGGCCCCGAGCCGGCGCGACAATGGCGCGGTTCGACCCGACCCGAGGCATGACGTGACCGCACCCGCACCCGCAACCGACACCCCCTACCTCAGCGGCTTCGGCAATGAATTCGCCAGCGAGGCGATCGCCGGCGCGCTGCCGCAGGGCCACAACAGCCCGCAGCGTGCGCCGCTCGATTTGTACGCCGAACAGATTTCCGGTACCGCGTTCACCGCGCCGCGCGCCGAAAACCGCCGCACCTGGATGTACCGGCGCCAGCCTTCCGTCGTGACCGGGCGCTACGAGGCGTATTCACAGGCGCTGTGGACCAGCGGCGCGGCGGGCGGCCGTGCCGTCGCCCCCGAGCCCTTGCGCTGGAAGCCGTTCGCCATCGACGCCGGCGAGCTCGATTTCGTCGACGGCCTGCGCACGCTCGCGGCGAACGGCGACGTCGATGCGCAAAGCGGCGTCGGCGCGCTGATCTACGTGGCGAACCGCTCGATGCGGCGCCGCGCGTTGATCAACGCCGACGCCGAGATGCTGCTCGTGCCGCAACAGGGCAGGCTGATCGTTCGCACCGAACTCGGCGTGTTGCACGTGAATCCGGGCGAAGTGCTGTTGCTGCCGCGCGGATTGGCATTCAGGGTCGAGCTGCCCGACGGACCATCGCGCGGCTATGTGGCGGAGAACTACGGCGCGCAGTTCAGGCTGCCCGAGCTCGGCCCGATCGGCTCGAACGGCCTGGCCAACCCGCGCGATTTTCTGAGCCCCGTCGCGGCGTTCGAGGAGATTGAGGGCGCCTGCGAGATCATCAAAAGGTTCGGTGGGCGCCTTTGGCGCAATACGCAAGCCGCGAGCCCGTTCAACGTGGTCGCGTGGCACGGCAACCTGGCGCCTTGCAAGTACGACACGGCGAATTTCATGACGATCGGCTCGATCAGCTTCGACCACCCCGATCCGTCGATCTTCACCGTGCTCACGTCGCCCTCCGACACGCCGGGCACCGCCAATTGCGACTTCGTGATCTTCCCGCCGCGCTGGATGGTCGCCGAAGACACCTTCCGCCCGGCCTGGTACCACCGCAACCTGATGAGCGAATTCATGGGCCTCGTGTACGGCCAGTACGACGCGAAGCCCGAGGGCTTCAAGCCCGGCGGCGCGAGCCTGCACAACTGCATGGTGCCGCATGGGCCCGACGCGGAAGCGTTCGACAAGGCGAGCCAGATGCTGCTGGCGCCGCACAAGCTCGACAACACGCTCGCCTTCATGTTCGAAAGCCGCTGGCGCTTCGTTCCCACCGAGTTCGCGATGAGCTGCGGCGCGCTCGATGCGAACTACAGCGACTGCTGGGCCCAACTTGCGGACCGCTTTGCGAAGCCTGAGCCGCGGGCATGAAAACCGCATGAAGACCGTTTATGGCACGCTGCTGAACCAGCGCGCAGCGCTGGCCGCGCTTGGCGACAGCGTGCACGAGGCGCCCTACAAGGCGCCGCCGAAAGCGCCGGTGCTCTACATCAAACCGCGCAATACCTGGGCCGGCTCGGGCGCAGACGTGGTGGTGCCGGCGGGCGAAAGCGAGTTGGAGATCGGCGCGAGCCTGGGCCTGGTGTTCGGCCGCACGGCGTGCCGCGTCGACGAAGGCTCGGCCTTGCAATACATCGAGGGCTACACCATCGTCGCCGACATCAGCGTGCCGCACAGCGCGTTCTATCGGCCTTCGGTGCGGCTCAAAGCACGCGACGGCTTCTGCCCGATGTTGCCCGGCGCCGTGCCGCGCGCCCAAGTGGCGAACCCGGACGCGCTGGCGTTGCGCGTGTTCATCGACGGCGAACTGGTGCAGCGCACCAGCACCGCGGACATGCTGCGCCCCGCAGCGCGCCTGATCACCGACGTGAGCGAGTTCATGACCTTCAGCGCGGGCGACATGCTCTTGCTCGGCGTGGCGCACGGCGCACCGCGCGCCCGTGCCGGCCAAAGCGCGGCCATCGAGATCGACGGCCTGGGCCGGCTCGAAATGCGCTTCGTCGCGGCGCGGGAGACACGATGAAAACGCAGCGCACGGCGCGAGTGGCGTACGCCGGTGCGGTGCACGATGCCACGCCGCACGACGATGGGGTGCGGCTGCTCGACGGGCGCGTGCTGCGCGAAGACCAGGTCGTATGGTTGCCGCCCTTCGAAGTGGGAACGATCATCGCGCTCGGGCTCAACTACGCCGACCACGTGAAGGAACTCGTCAAGGAGTTGACCGTCACGACGCAGGACGAGCCGCTTGTCTTTCTGAAAGGCCCGAACAGCCTGCTCGGCCACCGCGGCGTCACGCGCCGGCCGAGCGATGTGAGCTTCATGCACTACGAGTGCGAGCTGGCGGTCGTGATCGGCCGGCGCGCCAAACAGGTCAAGCGCGCTGATGCCATGCCATTCGTCGGCGGCTATTGCGTCGCCAACGACTACGCGTTTCGCGACTACCTGGAAAACTGGTACCGGCCGAACCTGCGCGTGAAGAACCGCGACGGCGCCACCGTGCTCGGCCCCTGGTTCGTTCCCGCGAGCGAAGTGCCGAATCCGCATGAACTGGGACTGCGAAGCTTCGTCAACGGCAAACTCACGCAGCAGGGCCACACCGGCCGCATGATCCACCGGATTCCGGAGTTGATCGAATACCTGAGCGCGTTCATGACGCTCGATGCGGGCGACGTGATCCTCACCGGCACGCCCGACGGCGTGGTGAACGTCAACGTCGGCGATGAAATCGTGACCGAGATTGACGGCATCGGCGCACTGATCAATACGATTGCGGGCGACGCTGAGTTTCACCGCTGAATTCACTCTCACTTCCACATCCACGCCCACGCCCACGCCCACGCCCACCCCACAGCCATGCGCATCGACCACCTCATCGCCGGCAAGCCGGTTGCCGGCCGCGACTACTTCACGACGCTGAACCCGGCCACGCAAGACGTGCTCGCGGAAGTCGCGCAGGGTGGCGCCGATGAAGTGAATGCCGCGGTCGCCGCGGCGAAGGCGGCGTTCCCGGCGTGGGCGGCGCTTGCGCCCGTGCAACGCGCGTCGATCATGCGGCGCCTGGGCGACTTGATCGCAGGCCACGTCGATGAGATCGCACAGACCGAGACGCGCGACACCGGCCAGGTGATCGCGCAGACGGCGAAGCAGTTGATTCCGCGCGCGGCCGACAACTTCTACTACTTCGCCGAGATGTGCACGCGCGTCGACGGCCACACCTACCCGACTCCCACGCACCTGAACTACACCCTGTTCCACCCGGTGGGCGTGTGCGCGCTGATCAGCCCGTGGAACGTGCCGTTCATGACGGCGACCTGGAAAGTGGCGCCGGCGCTCGCCTTCGGCAACACGGCGGTGCTGAAGATGAGCGAACTCTCGCCGATGAGCGCGGCGCGGCTGGGCGAACTGGCGCTCGAGGCCGGCGTGCCGGCGGGTGTGCTGAACATCGTGTACGGCTTTGGCGCGATGGCCGGCGAGCCGCTCGTCTCGCACCCGGACGTGCGCGCCATCTCGTTCACCGGCTCCACCGCGACGGGCAACCGCATCGTCAAATGCGCGGGCCTGAAGAAGTTCAGCATGGAGCTCGGGGGCAAGAGCCCGTTCGTCGTGTTCGACGATGCGGACTTCGAGCGCGCGCGCGACGCCGCGCTGTTCATGATCTTCAGCAACAACGGCGAGCGCTGCACCGCGGGCTCGCGCATCCTGGTGCAGCGCGCCACGTATGCGAAGTTCGTCGATCGATTCGTGGAGCGCGCGAAGCGCATCACGGTGGGGGATCCGCTGGATGAAAGAACGAGCATTGGCCCGATGATCAGCCAAGCGCATCTCGCGAAGGTGCGCAGCTACATCGAGATGGGGCCGCGCGAAGGCGCGACGCTGCTCTGCGGCGGCCTGGCCGCGCCGAATCTGCCGGCGAGCGTGGCGAAAGGCAACTTCGTGCTGCCCACCGTGTTTGCCGACGTTGACAACCGCATGCGCATCGCGCAGGAAGAAATCTTCGGCCCGGTGGCGTGCCTGATTCCGTTTGCCGACGAGGCGCAGGCGATTCAACTTGCCAATGACACCGCCTATGGCTTGTCGAGTTATGTCTGGAGTGAAAACATCGGCCGCGCGCACCGTGTCGCTGCCGCCATTGAGGCCGGCATGTGTTTCGTGAACAGCCAGAACGTTCGCGACCTGCGCCAGCCCTTCGGCGGCACCAAGGCCAGCGGCACCGGGCGCGAAGGCGGCACCTGGAGCCACGAAGTGTTTCTCGAGCCGAAGAACGTGGCGGTGAGTCTGGGGTCGCACCACATTCCGCGTTGGGGAAGCGCTTGAGCGTCGACCGAACCACGTCACGCCGTGGCGTCATCCCGGCGAAAGCCGAGATCCCATGCACCGTGCATGCAGTGGATCCCGGCGTGCGGCCGGCACACCCGGGGGTGCCCGGCGCGCGCCGGGATGGCGTGAACCGGGAGGGCTGATCGTGTCGCTCTACGGCGTCCAGAAGTTCTTGTTCCACCTGAATCGCGATGCGCGCATTCAGCAGCGCTTCAAGGCCGAACCCGAGGCGGTGCTCGACGAGTACCCGCTCGATGCGGGCGAACGCGCCGCGATCCGTGCCGGCGACATCGGCCTGATCTACGTGCTCGGCGCGAATGGCCAATTGCTGATGCACTACGCCGCGTTCCTGGGCCTCGCCTGGCCCGAATACATCCAGGCGATGCGCGACGGCGTGGCGCGCCACGGGCCGGTGCGCGCCGGCGTTTACGCGATGACGACGACGTTGAACGAAAAGGTCGCCGGAGTATGAAGCCCCCCAGTTCGGTTCGCTTTCAACCGCTCAGTGTTTCTCTCCCTCTCCCGCTTGCGGGAGAGGGGAGGGGTGAGGATCCCTCACCCCAGCCCTCTCCCGGAGGGAGAGGGAGCAAAGCCTGCTCCCACGAAGCGAGAGGGAGCAGGCGGCGAACGTGAGCATCGTCTTCGCCGGCGTGTGCAGCCACGCCCCGGGCATCACCGGCCGCGTGCACATGGCCGACCCGGCCTTGCGCGACCCGTTTCATGCGGCGTACTTCGCCTTTGGCCAAGAGATGCGTGCGACCCGGCCCGACGCACTGGTACTGGTAGGGGCAGAGCACTTCGGCAACTTCTTCATGAACAACATGCCGGCGTTCGCGGTCGGCATGGCCGACCTGTACGAAGGCCCGATCGAAGACCCGGCCTGGCTGGGCATCGCGCGCACCCAGGTGCCGGGCAACGCCGAGTTGTCGAAGCGCTTGATCACGGAAGTCATGCAAAGCGTCGATCTGGCCTACGCCGAAGAGTGGAAGTTCGACCATGGCCTGGCGGTGCCGCTGAACTTCTTGACGCCGCGCTACGACCTGCCCGTGGTGCCGGTGAACATCAACTGCCAGGGCCCGCCGCTGACTCCGCTGCACCGCGCCTGGGCTTTCGGCGAAGCGCTGCGCCGCGCGGCGGACAGGGTTCCCGAGCGCATCGCCATCGTCGGCACCGGTGGCATCAGCCATTGGCCCGCGACGCCCGATTCGGGCAAGATCAACGAGCCCTGGGACCGCGATTTCATGGCGCGCTGGGCGCGCAACGACAAAGCGGCGCTGCTCGATTACACCGACGAGGCCATCTACCGCGACGCGGGACAAGGCGGCTTCGAGGTGCGCACCTTCATCTCGATCGCCGCCGCGGCCCGCGGGCCAGGGGCGATTCGCCACTTTCAACCGATCCCGATTTTTTCCGTGACTTGCACGCTTGGCGTGATGGAGATTGTTTGATGCCGCACCTGGTGATTTTGTACACGCCGCAAATCGAAGCCGAGATCGACATGAACGCGCTGTGCCGGCGCCTGGCCGATGCGATGCTGAGCGTGAAAGACGAACACGGCAGGTGCGTGTTTCCGATCGGCGGTACGCGCGTGTTCGCCTATCCGGCCGCGCACTGCGCCGTGGCCGACGGCAGCGGCGACCACGCCTTCATGTACTTCAACCTGCGCATGGCACGAGGCCGCAGCGACGCGGCGAAGAGAGGCGCCGGCGAGGCGGTCACGGCCGCGGCGCGCGAATACCTGGGGCCATTGCTCGCGCAGCGCGCCGTCGGGTTGACCTTGCAAGTCGACGAAGGCGAAGAGGTGTTCGACGCCAAGTTCGGCAACCTGCACCCGCTGTTCAACAAGACCTGAAACCCACATGCTCGATTCGAAGATCATCGCCAGCCTCGCGCTCGAGCTCTACCAGGCGCGAAAGACGCGCACCCAGGTACGCCATTTTTCGAAGCGCTTCCCGCAGATGACAGTGATTGATGGCTACGCGGTCCAGCGCGAATGGGTCAAGTTGGAACTCGCTGACGGGCGAACCATCAAGGGCCGCAAGATCGGCCTGACCTCGCGCGCGATGCAGCAGGCCTCGCAAATCACCGAGCCCGATTTCGGGCCGCTGATGGACGACATGTTTTTCGAAGCCGGCGGCGACATCCCGTTCGATCGCTTCATCGCGCCGCGTGTCGAGGTCGAGCTCGCGTTCATCCTGGGCAAGCCGCTCAAAGGCCCCGGCGTCACGTTGTTCGACGTGCTGTCCGCCACCGAGTACGTGAGCCCGGCGCTGGAAATCATCGACGCGCGCATCGAACAGTTCGACCGCGAGACGCGCGTGCCACGCAAGGTGTTCGACACGATTTCCGACTTCGCGGCGAATGCCGGCATCGTGCTCGGCGGGCGCCCGGTGCGGCCCGATGCGGTGGACTTGCGCTGGGTCGGCGCGCTGCTGTTCAAGAACGGCGTGATCGAAGAAACCGGCCTGGCCGCGGGCGTGCTGAACCATCCGGCGACGGGCGTGGCGTGGCTCGCGAACCGCATCGCGCAGTATGACGAGGGTTTGAGCGCGGGCCATGTGGTGCTTGCCGGCTCGTTCACCCGGCCGACGAACGCGATGCGTGGCGACACGTTTCACGCGGACTATGGGCCACTGGGCGCGATCGCATTTCGGTTCGGGTAGTCTCACTCCGCGCCGCTCACCGCCCGCACTGCCGCGGCGCGGGCGTGCCAGACTCAGCGCTGGCGCGGGGCAGGCACCGGGTGCTGAATGCGGCTTTCCAGTGCGCCCCAGATCGGCGTCAGGCGCTCTGACAGCGGGGGCAGGCCGCCCAGATCCATGTGGCTCTCTTCGGGGCTGTGGAAGTCGCTGCCGCGCGAGGCGAGCAGCTTGAATTCGAGCGCGGTGCCGGTGTAGCGCACCGCGTCGGCGGCGCTGTGGCTGCCGGTCACCACTTCCACGCCGCGCCCGCCGTGCGCGATGAATTCGGTGAACAGCGCGTACTCTTCGTTCGCGCTGAATTTGTAGCGTGCCGGGTGCGCGATCACGGCCACGCCGCCTGCGCCGCCGATCCACGACACCGCGTCGCGCAGGCTCGCCCAGCGGTGCGGCACGTAGCCGGGCCTGCCTTGCACCAGGTACTTGCGAAACACCTCGTGGGTGTCGTGGCACACGCCGGTGGCGACGAGGAAACGCGCGAAGTGGGTGCGCGACATCAGGTCCGGATTGCCAACGAAGCCCAGCGCCCCTTCGAACGCGCCGTGAATGCCCACCTTGGCCAGGCCGTCGGACATCTCCATCGCGCGCAGTTTCCGGCCATCGCGCGTAGCGGCCAGGCCGGCCTTGAGGGTGGCGTCTTCGGGGTCGAAGCCCAGGCCGACGATGTGCACCGTGGTGTCGGCGAACGTGACCGAGATTTCGCAGCCGGCGAGGTAAGGCAGCCCGAGTTCGAACGCCGCCTCGCGCGCGCGCTGCTGACCACTCACTTCGTCGTGATCGGTCAGCGCCCAGAGTTCGACGCCGTTGGCCTTGGCACGAGCCGCCACGGCTTCGGGGCTCAGCGTGCCGTCGGACACGTCGGAATGGCAATGCAGGTCAGCGTTCATCAATTGCGATCGTTGGAGCTGCTTGCATTTTAGGGTTCGCCCTTGTGCGAGGGCGTGGCAGGGGCAATCGGATGGGATCGGCCTGCGCACAACGGACGCTGCTCCCCCGCGAACTGGGGATGCTCCGCTGCAAGCCTCCTCTGAGGGCCGCAAGGGCCGGGCTGCGCCCAGCCGTTCGCTCAGGGCGCGATGCGCAACACGCGTCCGTCCGAGTTGTCGGTGAGCAGGTAAAGCGCGCCGTCCGGGCCTTGGCGCACGTCTCGGATGCGCTCTTGCAGCGAATCGAACAGCGCTTCGCGTTGCACCACGGTGTCGCCGTCGAGTGTCAAGCGCCACAGCGCGCGGCCGGCCAGGGCGCCGACGAACAGGTTGCCGCGCCATTGCGGGATCAAGGGCGAGTCGTAGAAGCACAGGCCGCTCGGGCCGATCGAGCGTGGCACCCAGGTGGTGAGTGGCTCCACGAAGTCGGGCGCGTGCCGGCCGTTGCCGATTTCGCAGCCGCTCATGAACGAGCCGTAATTGCAGCCGTAGCTGCGCTCGGGCCAGCCGTAATTCTTGGCGGCGCGCGCGATGTTCAATTCGTCTCCGCCCTGCGGGCCGTGTTCGGTGAGCCACAGCTCGCCGCTGCGCGGGTGCAGCGCGGCGCCCTGCGGGTTGCGGTGGCCGTAGCTCCAGATTTCCGGCAGCGCGCGCTTGCCGCTGGATTGCAGCGCCGGGTTGTCAGGTGCGGCCTTGCCGTCGCGCTGGATTCGAACCACTTTGCCCAGATGCGTTTGCAGGTCTTGCGCGGGCGTCTTCAACTGGCGCTCGCCGAGGGTTGCGAACAAGGTCTTGTCGCGCCCGAACACCAAGCGGCAACCGAAGTGGCCGCTGCCGGGCACCTTCGGCAATTGGCGAAAGATCACGTTCACGTCGTGCAAGGCCGGCACCGCGGTGCCGCGCAGCCGCCCGCGCGCCACTGCCGTGCCTGCCTTGCCGGCCTCAGTGCCGCTGCCCGGCTCGGCGTAGCTGATGTAGACCCACGGTTCGCGCTCGAAGTCGGGATCGAGGCACACGTCGAGCAAACCGCCCTGGCCGCTCGGCGCGACCGCGGGAACGCCCGCCAGCGGCGCGCTGAGCGTGCGGCCGTCGGCCGAGGCGATGACCATCGTGCCGCCTTTTTGCGTGAGCAGCAGCCGCGCGTCAGGCAAGAACGCCAGGCCCCAGGGCTGCTGCAAGCCCTGCACGAAAGTGCGCGCCTGCGGCGCCGCCGCGCCCCGGGCTCTGCCCGTGCAGAGCAGCCCCGCCGCCAGCGCTGCCGCCGGCAAGCGCTGCAGCGCGCCCAGACTCGCGATGCCGCCCAGTACCAGCCTGCGCCGTGGGGTGGCTGCGAGAGCGGGGTTTGGCTTCGAGGGGGCAATGAACTCGTTCGGCATGGGTTGCGCCATCAATGGATTGCCCGGAAAAGCCGGCCCGACACCGGCCCGACACGGGCCGACAACGGGCTGACCGCGGGGCGATATGGGCGGAATCTGGGAGTGAAAACCACGCCAGAATCAGTGGAGTGAATAGTGCCGCATTTTGCGCTTTGGCATGCTAGCCCCGCGCCGCCGCAGGGAGAATTCAGGCAAGCTGTCGCCTCCATGCCATGCAATCCCCAAGTTGTTTCGGTCCGGGCCGTGCCCGGTCAATCTTGAAGGCGCTGCCGTACTCGGCGGGCGGGCAGCCGCGGCTCGGCTCGCGCCTGGTGCGGGCGGTGTTGCTCGCCGCCGGCGCGGCGCTGCTGGTGGCCGCCGTGGCGCTCAACGGATTCGCCTACTTCACCTTGCGCAGCGGCTTGGTCGAGAACCTGAAAGTCGAGGCGCTGCTCACCGCCGACCACGCGGGCCAGGCCATGGCTGTGGGCGACCGGGCCAAGGCGGCGCTCGAACTCGGCTGTGTGCAGGCGTCGCCGATGCTGCTCGGCGCGGCGCTGTTCGACACGACGGGACAGTTTTTCGCGAGCCATGCGCCGCAGCGCGACGACTCTCGCCAGCCCGGCGATTTGACGTCGATGCCGCGCGGCGACGTGGAATTCGGCCAGTCCCAGGTGCGCGTGGTGCAGCCCGTCAGGTTTGAGGGCAAGAATGTCGGGCAAGTCGTCGTCGTCGCGAGTCTGGACAGCTTGTACCGGCGCATGGCCGAGTTCGCGGGCGTCAGCATCGTCGTCGTGATCGCCTCGTTGGGCCTGGCGCTCGCGCTGGTGGCGCGCATCCGCCGGGAAATGGACGCATCGGAAAGCCAGCTCGATGAACTGGCCTACGTCGACCCGGTGACCAAGCTGCCGAACCGCCACGCCGCGAACGCGCAGATCAAGCGCTTGATCGACCGCGTGGGCAAGGGCAGCGAAGGTTTCGCCCTGATGCTGCTCGACCTGGACAACTTCAAGATCGTCAACGACACGCTCGGCCACCCGGCGGGCGACGAGCTGCTGCGGGCCCTGGCCGCGCGCCTCACGGAACAACTGCCGCGCGGCGACATGGTGTTTCGCTACGGCGGCGACGAATTCCTGATCCTGTCGGAAGGCTACCGCGCGCCCGAGCACCTGCGCCTGATCGGGCAGTTCGCGTTGCTGACGCTGGACATGCCGCTCACCGTGGGCCCGCACGAGTTGCAGGTGCGCGGCTGCGTGGGCCTGGCGCAGTACCCACGCGATGCCGGCGACGCCTCCAGCCTGGTGCGCGCGGCCGACACCGCGATGTACCGCGCGAAGAGCCTGGGCAAGAACACCTATGCGGTGTTTGAAGCAGACATGGACCACACCGCCAAGCGCCGGATTCGCATCGACGCCGAACTGCGCCGCGCCGTGGCGCGCGACGAGTTGCACTTGCAGTACCAGCCGATCGTCGACCTGATCAGCGGCCGCATGGTCGGCGTGGAGGCGCTCGTGCGCTGGCAGCACCCGGACCTGGGAACCATCGCCCCGGCCGAGTTCATTCCTGTGGCCGAGGACAGCGGCCTGATCGCCGAAATCGGCCAGTGGGTGCTGCACGCGGCGTGCGCGCAGATGCAGCAGTGGCATGAGAAGGGCCATGTCGGGCTGTACGTCGCGATCAACATCTCGGATCGCCAGCTCAAGCGCGGCCTGGTGCGCCAGCTCGACGCGGCGCTCGCGGCCACGGGCCTCGACCCGAGCTGCGTGGAGCTCGAGATCACCGAGCGCTCGTTGGTGGACAACATCGAAGCCGGAATCGCCCAGTTGAACCTGCTCAAGGAGCGCGGCATCAAGCTCTCGATCGACGATTTCGGCACCGGCTTCACCTCGCTCAACTACGTGAAGCGCCTGCCGATCGACAAGCTGAAGATCGACATGACGTTCGTGAAAGACCTGCCGGGCAGCGCCAACGACGCGGCAATCGCAACGACGATCGTCTCGCTGGCGCAAGGCCTGAACATGAAGGTGGTGGGCGAGGGCGTGCAGAACCAGACGCAGCACGACTTCCTGCGCCAGATCGGCTGCCACTTCGCGCAGGGTTATCTGTACAGCCGGCCGGTGACGGCGGAGCGCATGACGCGCTTCCTCGCGCTGCGGCTGGCCGAAACGGAAGAGGTGGACAACCGCTGGCCGAGCCCGTCGTCGGCGCTGTCCCCAATCACGGTGCACTGAGCCGCACCTGGCGGACCTTTGGCGGATGTTTGGCGGCTCAATCGGCCGCCTGCACCAGCATCTGCACGCGTTCCCGGCCGTTGTACTCGTCCACGCCGAGCCGATAAGCCAGGCGCGCCCGCGCTGCCAGCGGTTCGGTGCGGCCGAACCAGATGGCGTCCACCGCCGCGCCGGCGTGGCGCAGGTTGAGCTTGAGGTGGCGCTCGCCGACGATGCGCTGCGACAGTACTTCGAACTCGTCGCAAAACAGCGGCGGCTCGAAGGCCTGGCCCCACACCTGTGCGTCGAGCGCACGCGCCGTTTCGGCCGTGCAGTATTCGCGCGGCAGAGAGCCGTCGGTCAGCAGCGTGCGCGCCAGCGTCGCGGCATCGAGCCATTCGCTCGCCACCTGGCACAGGGCCGAATCGAACGTCGCGAGCTGTGAATGTTCTAGCGTGCAGCCGGCGGCCATCGCGTGCCCGCCGAAGCGCTTGAGCACGCCCGGGTGGCGCTTGACCACGAGGTCGAGCGCGTCGCGCAAATGAAAACCGGGGATCGAGCGGCCCGAGCCTTTCAGCAACCCGTCCTGCCCGCGCGCGAAGATGAAGGTCGGGCGGTGCACACGGTCTTTCAGGCGCGACGCGACGATGCCCACCACGCCTTCGTGAAACTCGGGGTCGAACAGGGCCAGCGCGGGCGGAGGGTCGCCCTTGGGCATCAAGGCCTCGAGCAGGACTTCGGCCGATTCGCGCATGCCGGTTTCCAACTCGCGCCGATCGCGGTTGATGCCGTCCAGCGTGCGCGCGAGTTCGGCGGCGCGCGCCGCGTCGTCGGTGAGCAGGCATTCGATGCCGAGCGTCATGTCCGACAGGCGCCCTGCCGCGTTGATGCGCGGCCCGAGCGCAAAACCGAAGTCGCCGGCGCTCGCACGGCGCGGGTCGCGCCCGGCCGCGCTGAACAGCGCGGCGACGCCGGCTTGCATCTGGCCAGCGCGAATGCGCTTCAGCCCTTGCGCGACGAGGCGCCGGTTGTTCGGGTCGAGCTTCACGACGTCGGCCACGGTTCCGAGCGCCACCAGATCGAGCAGGCTGTCCAGCCGCGGCTGATTCGTCGACGTGAACATGCCGCGCTCGCGCAACACGCCGCGCAGCGCGAGCAGCACGTAGAACATCACGCCGACGCCGGCGAGGTTCTTGCTCGCAAAAGTGCAGCCCGGCTGGTTGGGGTTGACGATCACGTGAGCGTCGGGCAGCGCGATCACGTCGCCGATGAGTGCCGGCAAGTGATGGTCGGTGACAAGCACGCCCAGGCCGTGGGAGCGCGCATGCGCCACGCCTTCCAGGCTGGCGATGCCGTTGTCGACGGTCACGATCACGTCGGCGCCCTGCACGATGGCCAGGTCGACGATGGCCGGCGTGAGGCCATAGCCGTGCACGGCACGATCGGGGACGACGTAGCCCAACGTCTCGCGCGCGGCGCCGAGCAGCGCGAGGCCGCGCAATGCCAACGCACAAGCGGTGGCACCGTCGCAGTCGTAATCGGCGACGACGCACAGGCGCTTGCGCGCGGCCATCGCATCGGCGAGATAATTTCCGGCGGCCTGGGCGCCCAACAGATCGGTCGGTGGGATCAGACGTGCCAGCGAGTCGTCGAGTTCCTCGGCGCCGCGCAGGCCGCGCGCCGCGAACAGGCGCGCGAGCAAAGGGTGCACGCCGGCTTGTTCCAGCGCCCAGGCGGCGCGCGGCGGAACGTCGCGCAGGGCGATCTTCGGGTTCACAAGCCCTCCAGGATGGCCGAGACGTGGGGTGCTTGCCAACGGCCGGCGAATCGCTGCCACGGTGTTCGCTTGACCGTGGCGTAGCTCTGCGCGTGGCGCTCGCCGCACAGCGTGAGTGTCACGTCGGCACCGGCGCGGCTGCGCTTCAGCAGCTCGGCGATCGGCCCGCTGTCGAGCGCTTGCCAGGCTTCGGCCCACGCCGCCCAGTCGTGGCTGAGCAGCGGCGCGCGCAGTTCGTCGTGGACTTCGATCGGTGCCCCTGCGCGCGGCCGATGCACGCCGCAGCTGCTCAGCCAGAACGAGTTGACCGCCAATGCGCCGCGGTCCTCGCGAAGTTGATTGATCGGGTGCGTGTAGAGCAACAGTTGCACTTCGCTTTGCAAGCGGCGCAGCAGCCGCGTCTCCGGAGTCGGCGTCAGCCACGCGTTGATGTTGCTCCCGATGGCGCGGTCCAGCGACGCGCACGCCAGGCCTTCCAGAATCGGATGCGACGCGTACCAGCGCAGCGGCGCGCCCCAGACAAACGCAAACCCTTCGCTGTCGAACAGCAGCCGCACGGCGTCGAACAAGGCGCGCGACTCAGCTTCATCGAGTGCCAGCTCGTGAGGATCGGTGAGCGTGACATGGTCGCGCCCGGTCGCCCAATGCGCGGGCGTGAGCAGGCCCCAGGCCGAATCGCCCACCGTGATCCCGTCCGCAGCCGCGGCGCTGGCCGCAAACGGCAGCGCGCCATCGACGAGCGGCCAACCCCACGCGGCGGCGAGCGCGCGTTCATGCGGCGGCGAGAGGGTGGTCTCCAGGCCTTGCAGGCGCTGTGCGGGTGCGAGCCGTTGCAGCAGTTGCGTCAGAGCGGGCAATGCCAGGTCGTGCAGCACGTGCGACGCAGCCTCGCTGTGGCTTGACGCAAACGGAATCAAGACGTGCATGCGTCGGATTATCGAGTGCCACACCGCGACGGACGACAACACGGCTCCTGTAGAGTGCGGACCCCATGAACCTGCCGTTCGAACTTCAAGTGGGCTGGCGCTACACACGCGCCGGCCGCGCCGGGCGGCGCAATGGTTTCATCTCGTTCATCTCGGGCGTGTCGATGCTGGGCATCGCGCTCGGTGTGGCGGCGCTGATCATCGTGCTGTCGGTGATGAACGGCTTCCAGAAGGAAGTGACAGACCGCATGCTGTCGGTGATCGCGCATGTGGAGCTGGTCGAGTCGCAGGGTCAGGCGCTCGACGACTGGCGCGCCACGGCCGACAAGGCCCGGCGCTCGCCGCAGGTGATCGGCGCCGCGCCGTTCATCGCGACGCAGGCGCTGATCGCGCGCGGCGACGAGATGCGCGGCGCGATCGTGCGCGGCATTTCACCCACCGATGAAGCCACCGTCACCGAGCTCGCGGCACGGCTGAAAGACACCACGCTCGCGCGCCTGGTTCCCGGCGGCTGGGGCATCGTGCTCGGCGTGGAGCTGGCACGCACCTTGGGTGTGCGTGTGGGCGACAAGATCACGATCGCCGCGCCGGGTGGGCAGGTCACGCCGGCGGGCCTGATTCCGCGCTTCAAGCAGTTCGAGGTGGTGGGCACCTTCGACGCCGGTCACTACGAATACGACAGCGGGCTGGCGCTGATCCACCTCGACGACGCAGCCCGGCTGTTCCGCCTGGAAGGCGCGAGCGGCGTGCAGTTGCGCCTGAAGAACCTGCACCAGGCGCGTGAAGTGGCGCAGCAGCTGGCGCTGCAGATGGGCCCGGGCATCACGGTGCGCGACTGGACGCGCACGAACCGCAACTGGTTCAGCGCGGTGCAACTGGAAAAGCGCCTGATGTTCATCATCCTTACGCTGATCGTCGCGGTGGCCGCGTTCAACCTGGTGTCGACGCTGGTGATGACGGTGACCGACAAGAATGCCGACATCGCGATCCTGCGCACGCTCGGCGCGAGCCCGCGTTCCGTGATGGGCATCTTCATGGTTCAGGGGGCGGCCGCCGGCGTGATCGGCACCTTGTCGGGCGTGGGCCTGGGGCTGCTGATCGCGTTCAACGTCGGCACCATCGTGCCGGCGATCGAGAGGCTGCTGAGCGTGAGCTTCCTGCCGAGCAGCATCTACATCATCAGCCGCATGCCGAGCGAGCCGCGGCTGGACGACATCGTGCCCATCGTCGCGATTTCGCTGCTGCTGTCGTTCGTCGCGACGCTCTACCCGAGCTGGCGCGCGAGCCGCGTGCAACCCGCGGACGCGCTGCGCCATGAGTGACGTTGTCGGTGGGGCCGCCCGTGAGGTCGCCGGCGAGGTCGCCAGTGAGGCCGTCAGTAAGGTCGCCAGTGAGCCCGTCATCCAGGTGCGCGGCCTGCACAAGCGCTTCATTGAGCGCAGCGGCGACACCCCGCTCGACG
>JANOLA010000033.1:0-2748 GCA_031419535.1 Burkholderiales bacterium
AGGACCGCATCGACCCGCTGCTGCCCGGCGCGCGCCTGAACATCGACGCCGCGGCGCTCGCCGCGTTGCCCGAGGGTTACCGGCACCTCGCCTACATCCAGACGCGCATCGGCTACAAGGTGAAGCTCGACATGCCGATTCCGAAGAGCGCCGAGCTCGAAGAACTCTACCGCCGCGGCCAACGCTGGCTGGCCGGCGCGCCGCTCGAGCGTTGACACTTCCCACCACATCCAACCCTTCAATCACCGAGCTCACGACCTCATGCGAATCGATACTGCCAGCCTGAACCAACTCTTCCTCGAAGCACGCACCGCGAACGGCTTCCTCGACAAACCCGTGCCGCTGGCGCTGCTGCGCGAGGTCTACGAAATCGCGCGCATGGGCGCGACCTCGATGAACACGCAGCCCACGCGCTATGTGTTCCTGATGTCGGCGCCCTCGCGCGCGCGGCTGCTTCCGGCGATGTCGGAAGGCAACCTGGCCAAGACGCGCACCGCGCCGGCCACCGTGATCGTCGCCACCGACACGAAGTTCTACGAGCACATGCCGCAAGTCTGGCACAAGGAAGGCGCGTTTGAGATGTTCGCCGGCAACGCCGCATTGGCGCAAGCCACGGCCACGCGCAACGGCACACTCGGCGCCGCCTACTTCATGATCGCCGCGCGCGCGCTCGGCCTGGACTGCGGGCCCATGAGCGGTGTGGACCTGGCCAAAGTGAACGCCGAATTCTTCGCCGACGGGCGCTTCCAGACCAATTTCATTCTCAACCTGGGTTATGGAGACCCGAGCTTGCTGTTTGCGCGCAATCCGCGGCTTTCGTTCGAGCAGGCTTGCAGCGTGTTGTAGGACACCATGTGCTGACGGTCCACGGGCAAGATGAGTACGACGCAACTGCTCGCGCCTGAAGCGATTTCTCTGCGCATCGCCACGGTCCGCGGTCAACGTGTGATCGTCGACGCCGACTTGGCCGCGCTCTACGACGTGCCGACGAAGCGGTTCAATGAGGCCGTCAAGCGCAACCTGGCCAAGTTTCCGGCCGACTTCATGTTCCAGCTCGATGCCCAGGAGTGGGCGGCTTTAAGGTCGCAATTTGCGACCTTAAACGTCGTCGGGCGCGGCCAGCATCGCAAGTACCTGCCCTACGCATTCACCGAACACGGCGCGATCATGGCGGCCACGCTGCTCAGCAGCTCGCGTGCGATCGAGGTGTCGGTGTACGTGGTTCGTGCGTTCGTGCGATTGCGCGAGTTTGCCGTCACGCACGCCGACCTGGCCAAGCGGCTGACGGAACTCGAAGAGAAGACCGAGACGCTGGCCGCGAGCCACGATACCTTCAGCCGCAACACGCGCCATCAACTCAAGCAGGTCTTCGACGCGTTGCGCGAACTCATGACGCCACCCGAACCGCCAAAGCGGCCGATCGGCTTCGTCACGCCCGAAGACAAGAAGGGCGCGGCCAAAGGGTTGAAGCGCAAGGCCTGACTCTTGGGCAGGAGCGTCAAAGTCGCCCCCCCCGGGGAATGCGGGTTTATGCAGAGCAAATCCACCCCGCGTTGGCTCTAGACTCGGCGCGCCGCGGCGCAAAGGCCCACGCAGCCCGGAATGGCCCCGCGGCCTGGAACCTGAACGCCACACCCCAACGGAGACGAAACCCATGGCGCAACACTCAGCCGACGAACTGGCGCAAGCCGTCGTCGCCCGCTTGGCCGACTGCCCGAACCCGCGCTTCAAGCAGGTGATGACGGGGCTGATCGAGCATGCGCACGCGTTCGTGCGCGAGGTCGACTTGAAGCCCGATGAATGGATGGCCGCCATTCAGTTCCTCACCGCGACCGGCCAGAAATGCGACGCCAAGCGCCAGGAGTTCATTTTGCTGTCTGACACACTGGGCATCTCGATGCTCGTGGTGGCGCTGGAGCAGCTGCGCGGCGCGCGCGCCGTGCGCGCCATGGCGCAGCCGGGCGATGCCGCGCCCACCGAGGCCACGGTGCAGGGGCCGTTCTACTGGGAAGGTTCGCCCGA
The DNA here is from genome assembly GCA_031419535.1 of Burkholderiales bacterium. GTDB lineage: Bacteria > Pseudomonadota > Gammaproteobacteria > Burkholderiales > Burkholderiaceae_C > JAEMQF01. Next base: position 2,023 of record JANOLA010000033.1, read on the forward strand.
GTTTCCGCTCGGCGGCGACGTCACGGCCGGCGCGCCCGGCGAGCCCGCCTACTACACCGGCAGCGTGAAGTCGACGAACGGCAAACCGATCGCGAATTGCTGTCTCGACGTCTGGTCGGGCGACGGCGAAGGCGTCTACGACATGCAGCGCGGCCCGGACGCAGGCATGCGCTTGCGCGGGCGCATCCGCACCGACGCGCAAGGCGGCTACCGCTTCTGGTCGATCAAACCGGCCTACTACCCCGTGCCGGTGGACGGCCCGGTGGGCGGCATGCTGCAAGCGATGGGCCGCCACGCGAATCGCCCGGGGCACATCCACATGATGGTGTATGCCGACGGCTACCAGCGCCTCACAACGCACCTGTTCGACCGCGAAAGCCCCTACCTCGATTCCGACGCCGTGTTCGGCGTGCGCAACAGCCTGATCGTCGACTTCGCCAAGCACCCGGCCGGCAAGGCGCCCGACGGCCGCGTGCTGAACAAGCCCTACTACAGCACGAACTTCGATTTCAAACTCGTGCCCGCGGCCTGAACGTCCCAAGCCATTATTCAAGGAGACAAGACCATGTTCACTTTTCGTCGCGGCCTGATTCTCGCCAGCAGCGCCATCGCCACCGCCCTCGCAACGGCGCTGTGGGCCAGCGGCGCCGCCGCGCAGGCGCATGCCGGCGTCCGGGCCGCGCTGCATGTCGTAGACGCCTTCGCCGTCGCCCGACCAGACGTCGA
>JANOLA010000034.1:0-12701 GCA_031419535.1 Burkholderiales bacterium
TCGCTCGCTCTGCCTGAAAGCAAGCGTTTTGACCGACTGGTCAGTTCCCGAAAACCGTTCGGGCTTGAGACAAAGTTCAAGGGCAAGACCGCGAAGCGTGCCGGCGATGTGCTGGTCTACTGAACCAGCGCCTTGGCGCGCACCAGGATGTCGAGCGCGTTCTCCACCGCATCGCCCTTGATCTGCTGCTGCGCGTTGTACAGCTCGAAATGCAGCGCCTTGAACAGCAGCTCCTTCACCTGGCCCATCACGAAGAAGCACATCTCGTCATAGCCCGTGCTGCGCGGGTGTTGCAGCGAGAGCAGCAGGTCGATGCTCTGGTAGTCGACATAGGGGTTGCTCATCCCGGCAAAGTCCACGAGCGGCTTGCCTCCCGTGGCTTGCGCGGTGTAGGCACGGCTTTCATCCGTGGTCACGGGCATCGGCCGGGCTTCGATGCCGGGGCGCACGCCGCTGGGGTCGACGATTCGCGGGGTTTGCGGTTGGTAGGTCGGCATGGTGCGTGGCGGTCAATAGATGGAGCGGATGAGTTCGGTGACAGCGCGGCCGAGCTGGGTTTGCGGGTCGGCCAGATCGAGAATGATGTCGAAGTGGTTGCGCCGCGGCACTTCGAACACTTGGCACGGCGTGTCCGCAGCATCGAGCTGCGCCGCGAAGTCGAGGCTTTGGCGCTTGAATTCCTGCGTTTCCACTTCGCCCCAGCAGACGATGCTCGGCGGGAAGCCTTTCAGGTCCCGAAGCGCGGGGCTGCTCTCCCGGGCACTGCGCGGCGTCAGCCCAAGGGCGGTGTTGATCGAGGTCCCGATCAGCGGCTCGAGTTCGTAAATGCCCGAGACGAGCACCGCCGCGCGAACCTGCGCCGCGCCCGAACCTGGCAACGCCGTCATCGCGGCCAGGTGCGCACCCGCCGAACTGCCCGCGACGACGATGCGCTGTGCATCGAAGCCCAGAGCCTGCGCGTTGGCATGCAGCCAGTTCACCGCGCCGCGGCATTCGGCAACGATCTGCGCGACGCTGGCACGCGGCGCGAGCGTGTAGTCGAGCGCGGCGTAGGCGATACCCTGGGCGACGCAGTCGGTTGCCGCGAAACACGAGTCGTCCTTCGAAAGTTCTTGCCAGTAGCCGCCGTGGATGAACACGAGCAGCGGGGGCGGCTCGGTGCTGCCGGTTGCGGTGGATGGAACGAACAGGTCGAGGCGCTGCGTGGCCTCATGCCCGTACTGAAGATTCAGCCGCCCCGGTGTTTCTGTTCGTGCCTTGCGGCTGCGATCGGCATACGCTTGAACAAAGGGTTGGTAGTTGCCACCAATGCACGAGCTCGGCGAGTATTCGCGTTCGCGCGATTCTTGATCGAGGTCGCGCCAGGTTGCGCTCATGTCGGGCGCTTCCGTTGCTTCTGTTGTTCGCCCGCTCTCGACAGCGTCAGAGCCCAAAAAACGCCTCAGCATTCCCGCGCAACATTTTCTGCCGATCCGCCGCACTGAGCGCCGATGCAGTGCCAATCAATGAACCGATGCGCTGCTCGCCCAGCGGGAACGGATAGTCCGAACCGAGCATCACGCGATCGATTCCCATCACATCGGTCAGCAGGCGCAGAGCGCCTGGGTCGAACACGGCGCTGTCGACGTGAAAACGATGCGCGTAGCTGGAGGGCAATTGTGGGCAGTCGGCGCGCACGATGTCGCGGTGCTTCCAGGCGTTGTCCACTCGCCCGAGCAGGTAGGCGAAGGAGCCTCCGCCGTGGGCGAAACAGATTTTCAGCGGCTTGGGGATTCGCTCCAGCGCGCCGGAAAGAATCAACGACAGCATGCCGAGCTGCGTTTCGGCGGGCATCGCCACCAGCCACGGCAGCATCCACTTCTTCATGCGGCTGCCGCCCATCATGTCCCACGGGTGCACGAGCACGGGGATGCGGTGGTCGGCGCAGTGGATCAGAAAGTCCACGAGTTGTTCGTGGTCCAGATCCTTGTTGCCCAGGTGATTGCCGATCTGCACGCCGATGCAGCCGGCGCGCACCGACCGCGATGCTTCAGCGCAGGCCAGTTTCAGGTCTTGCAGCGGCACTTGCGCCAAGGCTTTCAGGCGCTTCGGCTGCTTCGCGCAAAACGCCAGCGCTTGCTCGTTCATCCGCGCCGCCCAGTCGGCCGCTCGCGCCGCTTCCCATGCATCGCCGAACATCACCGGCGTGGCGCAGACCACCTGCACCTGCACGCCTTGTTCATCGAGCTCGGTCACGCGAAAGTCCGCGTCCCACAGCGCACGGTACACCGGGCGGAATGGCGCGTCGCCGAGCATGATGTGTCCGGTGTCGCCACCGGCATCGACCTTCAACCACGGCGCGCGCTCGCGGTCCACCGAAGCGGCGAGCTCGCGCCCGATCGGCGGGAAGAAATGCGAGTGCATGTCGATCATGGTCCGAACCCGGTCTGCGCAGGGGGAAGCGGCTGGTACGCCACCGCATTGATTTCGACCACCAGGTGCGGGTGCGGCAACTGGTGCACCGCGACGGTGGTGCGGGTTGGCGGGTCGGCGTCGAAGAACTCGGCCCAGACTTCGTTGTAGCCGGCGAAGTCGGCCATGTCGACGAGAAAGCTCTGCGCTTGCACCACGTCGGACAACTCGGCGCCGGCGCTGCGCAGGATGTCGCGGATGTTTTCCAGCACGGCGCGGGTTTGCGCGCGGATGTCGAGCACGGTCTTGCCCGTAGCATCCACGCTCACCCCGGCAAAGCTGTTGTCGGGGCGGCGCGAGCTGATTCCCGACACGTAGAGAAAGTCTCCCGCGCGCTTGACGTGCGAATACTTGCCGCGCGGCGTGGCCTTGCCAGGCAGCACGCCGGTGGCAGGCCCCGCAGCGCTCTTTGCGTCACTCATGTCACGGCCTTGCGCTGTTGAAACCGCGGAGTTGCCCAAGCCTGGCTCGCCATCACGTCTTTCAGCTCCGCCACCGCGTTCCACACGTCGATGAAACGCACGTAGAGCGCGGCGAAGCCGAAGCGCAGGATGTCGGGGGCGCGGAAGTCGCCGATCACGCCGCGTGCGATCAGCGCTTGCATGATCGCGTAGCCCTGTTCGTGCGTCAGCGACACCTGGCTGCCGCGCGATTCGTCCTCACGCGGCGTCGCCAGGCCGAAGCCGCTGAGCTCTTGATCGACGAGGCGCATGAACAGGCCGGTCAGCGCCAGGCTCTTGCGGCGCAGCATCTGCATGTCCACGCCATCGAAGGCCTCGAGTGCGGCCTCCAATGCGATCAGGCTCAGTTGCGGTGCCGTGCCGACGAGCATTCGGTCCATGCCCGCCGCAGCCTCGTAGGCGTCGACAAACGCAAACGGCCGCGCGTGGCCGTGCCAGCCGGTGAGCGGCTGGTTCAGCTGCGGATGATGACGCTTCGCGACGAAGACGAACGCCGGCGCGCCCGGGCCACCGTTCAAATACTTGTAGCCGCAACCCACCGCGAAGTCGGCGTTGCAGCCGTTCAGGTCGCACGGCATCGCGCCGGCCGTGTGGCACAGGTCCCAGACGACCAGTGCGCCCACTTCGTGCGCGCGGCGCGTGATGCCGGCCATGTCGTAGACGCGCCCGGTCTTGTAGTTCACGTGGGTCAGCGAGACGATCGCGGTGCGCTCGTCGATCGCCTCCAGCAGCTGGTGCGACTCCACCGCCATGAACTCGGCACGCATCAATTCGGCGACGCCGCTCGCAATGTAGCCATCGGTCGGGAAGTTGCCGAGCTCGCCGACGATGCGCGTGCGCCCCGGCTGCATGCGCAGCGCTGCGACGAGCACCTTGAACAGGTTCACCGAGGTGGAGTCGGCGACGATCGCCTCGTCTGCCGCCGCACCGATCAACCGCGCGATGCGCGCACCGACACGCTGCGGTGCGGGGTACCAATCGGCATCGTTCCACGAGCGAATCAGGCCCACGCCCCACTCCTGCTCCACCGCGCGCTGCAAACGCGGTGCCACGCTCCTGGGCAAGGCGCCGAGCGAATTGCCGTCGAGATAGTTCACGCCTTCAGGCAGCGTAAAACGCTCGCGGCACGCGCGCAGCAGGTCCTCGCCGTCCATGCGCAAGGCGTCCTCGCGAGTGAGGGAGTGGCTTGGGCTGGGCATGACAGTGATCCTCGGAGTCAATCGCGATCGATCGGGCAGATCGCTATCATCGATCAGAGCTTGATTCGGGGAAACCCCAGTGCAACCATCGATGAGACCGATCTGGCCCGGCCGCCTAACGCGCCGCTTGCACATTGCAGCGCTGTGCCTGGCGGCGGCGATGGCACCGACCCTGGCCGTCGCGCAAGACGCGGGTGGGTTGGGGCAGTGGCTTGGCGCGGCGCACCGCAGCGCCGGCAACGTGGCGCGAGACGGGTTTCGGCACCCGATCGAATCTTTGCAGTTCTTCGGCGTGCGCGAAGACAGCACGGTCGTGGAGATCCTGCCCGGCAGCGGCGGCTACTACATGGAAATCCTGGCGCCTCACTTGAAAGCGAAGGGCCGCTACATCGCGGCCAACCGCGATGGGACCGAGGCAGCGCAGTACGTCGCCGACCATCAGAAGTTTCTCGCGCGGCTGAAGGCCGAATCGCAGCTCTACGGGAGCGTGATCGTCACGCCGTTCAACGCCGGCAAGCACGACGTCGCCCCACCCGGCAGCGCCGATTTCGTGTTGACGTTTCGCAACCTGCACAACTGGATCGAGCGCAACGAGATCGACGGCGCGCTCGCGGCGTTTCACAAGGCGCTCAAACCCGGTGGCGTGCTCGGCGTGGTCGATCACCGCGGCCGCACCGATCTCTCGCAGGAGGCGCAGATGAAATCGGGCTACGTGCGCGAAGACTTCGCGATTGCGATCATCGAGAAAGCCGGCTTCAAGCTCGCCGGCTCATCCGAGGTGAACGCGAACCCGAAAGACAGCAAGGACCACCCGGAAGGCGTGTGGACCCTCCCGCCGACTTATCGATTGAAAGACCAGGACCGCGCGAAATACCAGGCGATCGGCGAGAGCGATCGCTTCACGTTGAGGTTCGTGAAGCGCTAGCGCCGGCTCACGCCGCACCGGCCCCACGCTCCATGTCCGCCAGTTCCACCCCTCGCATCGTGGCCGCGCGCGTCATTCCCGTGGCTGGGCGCGACAGCATGCTGCTCAATCTCAGCGGCGCGCACGGACCGTTTTTCACGCGCAACTTGCTGATCCTGACCGACACTGCCGGCCGCACTGGCGTGGGCGAAGTCCCGGGCGGCGAGAAGATCCGCCAGACGCTGGAAGACGCGCGCGAGCTCATCGTCGGCCAGCCGCTGGGGTCGCACCAGGGCCTGCTGCAAAAGGTTCAGCGCCGCTTCGCGGATCGCGACTCCGGCGGGCGCGGTCAGCAAACGTTCGACTTGCGCACCACGATCCACGCCGTCACCGCCATCGAATCGGCCATGCTCGATCTGCTGGGCCAGCACCTGGGCGTGCCGGTGGCCGCATTGCTCGGCGAGGGGCAACAGCGCGACTCGGTGCAGCTGCTGGGCTATCTGTTCTACGTGGGCGACAAGACGAAGACAACGCTTCCTTACCCGAACCAGCCGGATGCTGACAACGCATGGTTCCGAGTGCGCCACGAGCCGGCGCTGACGGCGCAGGCGATCGTGCGCCAGGCCGAAGCCGCGCGCGAGCGCTACGGCTTCGACGATTTCAAGCTCAAGGGCGGCGTGTTGCGCGGCGAGGAAGAAATCGAAGCGGTCAGCGCGCTGCACGAGCGTTTTCCAAAGGCGCGCGTGACGACGGCGTGGCGATGCAGTTTCTGATTCCGGGGTGGACGTTCAACCCCAAGCGGCCTGCGCTGGTTCGATGATTTGCCTTTCCCTCACCCTCACCCCCACCCTCTCCCGCGGGGAGAGGGAGCAAGACCCGCGCTCCCGGTGGGAGAGGGGCCTACGCATCGGCAGCTGGTCGATGCGCTCAACCATTTGAAGGACAAACCATGAAGTCGCGCTACCGGATTCAACAGGCGCTTGGCGCCATGGCTCTCTCGCTGTGCTGCTCGCTGCTCGGCAGCGGCGCCGCGCTGGCCCAGGCCTGGCCGAGCAAGCCGCTGCGCATCGTCGTTCCGTACGCGCCGGGTGGCTCGTCAGACATCATCGCGCGGGCCATCAGCCATCCGCTGTCGGAGGCGTTGAAGCAGCCCGTGATCGTGGAGAGCAAGCCCGGCGCGAATGGCAACACCGGCACCGACTTCGTCGCCAAGTCGAACGACGGCCACACGATCCTGCTGTGCGATGTGGGCGCGCTCGCGATCACCGCGTCCGTCTACGACAAGCTGCCGTTCGAACCGTCGATAGACCTGCGCGGCGTGACCATGCTCGCGTACTCGCCGCACCTGCTCGCGGTGCATCCGTCGGTGAGCGCGAACGACTTGAAAGAGCTGGTGGCGCTGTCGCACAAGGAGAAGCTGAACCTGGCCGTCACCGCCATCGGCAGCGCGCCGCACCTGGCGGGCGTGGCGATCGAGAAGGCGACGCAGGCGCAGTGGCAGTACATCCCCTACAAAGGCGGCGCGCAGGCGATCGGCGACACCGTCGCCGGGCAGACGCAGGTGCTGATCAACGGCATGCTCGCCACGCTGCCGCATGTGCAGGCGGGCAAGCTGAAAGTCTTGGGCGTGTCGAGCAGCGCGCGCGTGCCGCAGTTGCCGCAAACGCCGACGATTGCCGAGCAGGGCGTGCCGGGCTTCGAGTCGGGCAGCTGGCAGGGTGTGCTCGTCCCGGCTTCGACGCCGCCGGAAGTGTTGCAACGCCTCGTCACCGAAATCACGCGCATCATCCGTTCACCCGAGATTCGCGAGCGCATGGCCGCGCAAGGCGCCGACGTCGTGACGATGACGCCCACCGAGTTCAGCACCTTCTTCGAGCGTGAGCGCAAGAAGTGGGCAGCGGTGGTGGCGCAGGGCGGCGTGAAAGTGGAATGACACGCCGGCTTCATCGCCGTAAAGTGCCGCAAAGATCGACTGAGTTCACGAGCACCGCAACCACGGAGACATGACATGCAAGAACAAGACCCCAACCCGCGCCGCGGCTTCCTGAGAACCGCCGCCGGCACCGGCCTCGGCGCACTGGCGGGCAGTGCGATGGCGCAAGCCTTCGAGTTCAAGCCGAACCAGCGCTACCCCGATTCGTCGGTGCAGATCCTCGACCCGAGCTTCACCAAGTACCGCATCTACAGCAGCACGGTCGAGCAGCTCGGCACCGGCATGCGCTGGGCCGAGGGCCCGGTGTACTTTGCCGACGGCCGCTATGTGCTGCTGAGCGACATTCCGAACAACCGCATCATGAAGTACGACGAGGCGAACCACACGTTCAGCGCGTTTCGCAGCCCCGCGAACTTTTCGAACGGTCTGGCGCGCGATCTGCAAGGGCGCCTGCTCGCCTGCGAACACCTCGGCCGGCGGGTCACGCGCACCGAATACGACGGCAGGATCACAGTGCTGGCCGACAGCTTCAACGGCAAGAAGCTGAACTCGCCGAACGACATCGTCGTCAAGAGCGACGGCTCGATCTGGTTCACCGACCCGCCGTTCGGCATCGGCGGGAACTGGGAAGGCGACAAGGCGACGCCCGAGTTGCCGCACTCGGTGTACCGCATCGCGCCCGACGGCAAGCTTGGCCTGATCACCGCCGAATTGCTGGGCCCGAACGGTCTGGCGTTCTCGCCCGACGAGAAGAAGTTCTATGTCGTCGAAGGCCGAGCCCAGCCGAACCGGCTGGTGTGGGCCTACGACGTCGGCGCGAACGGTGCGCTGTCGAACAAGACCAAGCTGATCGATGCGAACGGTCCCGGGGCGCTCGACGGATTCAAGGTCGACACCGAGGGCAACCTCTGGTGCGGCTGGGGCAGCAACGGCTCGCCCGCGGCGAAGGCCGAAGAACTCGACGGCGTGATGGTGTTCAACCCGCAAGGCAAGGCGATTGCCCACATCCGCCTGCCCGAGCGCTGCGCGAACCTGTGCTTCGGCGGGCCGAAGAAGAACCGCTTGTACATGGCGAGCTGCCATTCGCTGTATGCGCTGTATGTCGAGGCGCATGGTGCGGCTTGACGTTGCTTGACACGCGGGGTTCGGCAGCGCGCCGAAACCGCGCATGAGCCCGGCTACCCGATTCGAGGATCTATTCATGCTGAAACTTTGCAACACCTCCATCCGCCTCCTGGCCCGCACCGGCCTTGCCGCGCTTCTGGCCTTGGCCCTGCCTGCTGCTCAGGCGCAAGACGCCTGGCCCAACAAGCCAGTCAAGCTGATCAGCCCGTTCCCGGCCGGAGGCACGAGCGACATCATGGCGCGTTTGGTGGCCGACGCGCTGGGCAAGGAACTCGGCCAGCAGTTCATCGTCGAGAACATCGGCGGCGCCGGGGGCACGATCGGCACGCTGCGCGCGGCGAAGATGGCGCCCGACGGCTACACGATCGTGCAGACCGGTGTCGGCCAGAGCGCGGTCGCGCATGGGCTGGACCCGAAGCTGGCCTATGACTCGGTGAACGACTTCATCCACATCGCCCAGGTGCATTCGGGCCCGAACGTGCTGGTGGTGAATGCGGGCACGCCGTTCACGAGCTTCAAGCAACTCGTGGACTACGTGCGCCAGAACCCGGGCAAGCTGAACTACGGCTTCACGCATGCCGCGTCCGGCCACATGGCGATGGAGCTGCTGAAGCAGCGCGCCAGCGAATGCCCGAAGGGCGTGAAGGATTGCAATGGATTTTTCATGGTCGGCATTCCGTACCGCGGCGGCGGGCCGATGATGCAAGACCTGCTGGGCGGGCAGATCCCGCTGATGTTCATCAACCAGGACGTGGCGCTGCCGCACATCAAGGCCGGCAAACTGCGCGCGCTCGCGGTGTCGAGCAGCCAGCGCAATCCGCTTTACCCCGAGGTGCCCACTGTCGCCGAGAGCGGGTTTGCGAACTTTCAGGCGCTGTCGTGGTCGGGCATTTCGGCGATCAAGGGAACGCCGCAGGCGATCGTCGACAAGCTGGAGGCCGCGATGCGCAAGATCATGATCTCGCCCGAGATCAAGCAACGCCTGGAATCGGTGGGCTTCGTCGTGCCGCCGCCGGGCGCGAAGCTGTACGCCGACTTCGTGAAGAGCGAGATCGAGCTGTGGACGAAGGTGATCAGAGCCGCCGGGATCAAGCCGGAATGAGCGCCGCTGTTCAGGCGGCGGCCGACCGCATCGAATCGGTTCAGCTCTCGTCGTGTTATCTGCCGCTCGCGACACCGATCAGCGACGCGAAGGTGCTGACGGGTCGGCAAAAGCCGATGACGGAAGTGGCGATGCTGTTCGCCGAAGTGCGCACCGAAGGCGGCCACGAAGGCCTGGGCTTCAGCTACTCGAAGCGCGCCGGCGGGCCGGGGCAGTTTGCGCAAGCGAAAGAGGTCGCGCCGGCGCTGATCGGCGAAGACCCGAACGACATCGCGCGCCTGTGGGACAAACTCTGCTGGGCCGGCGCGTCGGTCGGGCGCAGCGGTCTGTCCATTCAAGCAATCGCCGCGTTCGACGTGGCGCTGTGGGACATGAAGGCGCGGCGCGCGAAGCTGTCGCTCGCCAAGCTGCTCGGCGGATTTCGCGATTCGGTACGCTGCTACAACACCTCGGGCGGGTTCCTGCACACGCCCATCGAGCAGCTGCTCGTGAACGCGGCCGCGGCGCGCGAGCGCGGCATCGGCGGCATCAAGCTCAAGGTGGGCCAACCCGACCGTGCGCTCGACATCCGGCGCGTCGAAGCGGTGCGCAAGCACCTGGGCGACGACATGCCCTTGATGGTGGACGCGAACCAGCAGTGGGACCGGCCGACCGCGCAGCGCATGTGCAGAGTGTTCGAATCGTTCAACCTGGTGTGGATCGAAGAGCCGCTCGACGCCTACGACTTTGAGGGCCACGCGGGATTAGCGGCGCAGTTCGACACGCCGATCGCCACCGGCGAAATGCTCACCAGCGCGGCCGAGCACGCGGATCTGATCCGGCACCGCGCCGCCGACTACCTGCAGCCCGACGCGCCGCGTGTCGGTGGCATCACGCCGTTCCTGAAGGTGGCGGCGCTGGCCGAGAACGCCGGCCTGATGCTGGCACCGCACTTCGCGATGGAGCTGCACATCCACCTCGCCGCCGCCTACCCGCGCGAGCCGTGGGTGGAGCACTTCGAGTGGCTGGAGCCGCTGTTCAACGAACGCATTCAGATCAAGGATGGCCGCATGCTCGTGCCCACGCGCCCCGGGCTCGGACTGAGCTTGAGCGAGCAATGCCGGGCCTGGACGCGCGAGACGGCGGAGTTTGGGGCGGGGCACTGATCCGGTACTGGCGCGCGACCAACCCGGTTTGAGCGCGGCACGCTGACGCGGCCGGCGCCAGAATGGCCCGCATGGCGCAACCGCTGCGTGCCCCGATTCACCTGTTCGACTATCTCGCGATGGACGACGCAAGTCCGCTGCGCCACGAATACAGTCGCGAGCGGCGCGAAGGTGGTTCACGACGCCGCCCTGGTCGTCGAAGTCTTGAGCGAGCCCAATGCCGAGATCGACCGCCGCGAGAAACTCGTGGCTTACCAAAAGCTTCCCGGCCTGCGTGCCTATTGGATCGTGCGTCAGGACGAACAACGCATCGAGGTGCATGAACGCGACGCCGCTGGTCGCGGCTGCCCGGCAAGAGAATCCTGATCGCACGCCTTCGCCTCGGCCCATGCCTGGAGCGGGTATCGCAAGAGTCATGTGCTGCATGCACGCCAACTGCTGTACCTGCCGGGCAACCCGGAACACGGCGTCGCCGCGCTCGAAAACGCCTCGACATTGCTCACCATCGTCCTGCGAAAGTACAACGCAAAGCGAAGCGAACTTCGGCAGCGGCCCGAGAAACCAGCCCCGCCCAATCAACCCGCAAACCAGCCCAATGGCTGGTGCGTGCGCGCGATGCCGAACATGAATGCATACACGGCAACGGCGGTGCCGAAACAGATGCCACGCCCGCGGGCGCTGAGGCCATGCTTCAGCGCAAAGCTGCCGAGCACCACGTAGATCGCGAGCAGCCCGAGCTTGAACGTCAGCCAGTGGTTGGCGAACACCGCGGCCGGCAGCAGGGCCACCAGCATCAACGCCACCGTGAGCAGGACGGTGTCGATGGAATGGCAGAGGTAGCGCAGCGGCGCGGCGAGCGGCCAACGCATGCCACCGAGCACGCCGGCGCCGCGCAGCAGGAAGAGGGTGCCGCTCGCGATCACCGCGCCGATGTGCACGTCGCGAATCTGGGGATAGAACTCGATCACAGGCTCAGGCCCGCCCTGCGGCGATCTCGCCCACCGGCATCACCTCGCGCCGTGGGGCGACCCACAGGCGGAAGACGAACCAGGCGATCAGCAGCGCGCCGACGCTGAACACCGTATCGCCGGGCACGCGCATCCACACCAACAGGTGGACGATCGGCTTGCCCATGAATTCGGCAGAGCGCGCGTACCAGTAGCCGTTCTCGAGCGCGGCCTGCAACTGCAGCACGCCCAGCGGCAACAAGGTCAGCAGCGCCATCAGCGCCAGGCCGATGTTCAGCGCCCAGAATGCGCCGGCCAGCGTGGCGTTGCTCCACTGCACCTCGGGCTTGAGCCCACGCAGGCAGAACAGCATCAGCCCGATGCCGAGCATGCCGTAGACGCCGAACAGCGCGGTGTGTCCGTGCAGCGCCGTCAGGTTCAGGCCCTGCATGTAGTACAGCGCCAGCGGCGTGTTGATGAGAAAGCCGAACAAACCGGCGCCGACCAGGTTCCAGAAGCTGACCGCCAAGAAGAACAGAATCGGCCAGCGGTAGCGCTGCATCCACGGCGCCGCCTGGCCATGGCGCCAGGTCTCGTAGGCCTCGAGGCCAATCAGTGCCAGCGGCACCACTTCGAGGGCCGAGATGCGGGCGCCGAGCGCAACCACCGCCGTGGTGGTGCCGGCGAAGTACAGGTGGTGGAAGGTGCCGAGGATGCCGCCCGACATGAAGACGATGGTCGCGAACAGCACGTTGACCGTTGCCGTCTGGCCGCGCACGAGCCCGAGCTTGACGAACAGGAAACTGATTACCGCGATCGCGAAGACCTCGAAGAATCCCTCGACCCAGAGGTGCACGACCCACCAGCGCCAGTACTCGACCATCGACAGGTGGGTGCCCTCGTTCCACATCAAGCCGGCACCGAACAGCAGGCCGATGGCGACGACGGACAGGAACAGCAAGCCGACGATCGACGACATTTCGTCCTTGCGGACGAGCGCCGGCCAGAGCGCCCGGCCGACGAGCACCAGCCACAGCAGCAGGCCGATGAACAGGAACCACTGCCAGAAGCGGCCGATGTCGACGTACTCCCAGCCCTGGTGGCCGAACCAGAAGTTGTTGGTCAGGCCGAGCTTCTGCATCACCGCGAACCACTGCCCGGTGAACGCACCGACGACGATGACGACCAGGCAGACGAACAGGAAGTTGACGCCCAAGCGCTGGTACTTCGGTTCGTGCCCCGAGATCGCCGGCCCGATGTACAGGCCCGTCGCGAGCCAGGCGACAGCGATCCACAGCACCGCCAGCTGCGTGTGCCAGCTGCGCGTCAGCGCGTAAGGCAGCACCTCCGACAGCGCAATGCCGTAGGCGTTCTGGCCTTCGACCTGGTAATGCGCCGTGGTGGCGCCCAGCAGGATCTGCACCAGGAACAGGG
>JANOLA010000035.1:0-2302 GCA_031419535.1 Burkholderiales bacterium
ATCCTCCACCAGGGGTTGTCCCAGACGATGGGCGCCCACGACGGTGGGGAGCCGCGGGGATTGGGTGGCTTGCGTAGCGAAGTAAAGGAGGAGACGGCGGCCGTGAGGCCGACGTCGGGGGACATGAGCGGAGCAAGCCACCCAAGCCCCGCGGCTCGCGCCGAGGCCGAGGCGCGGGAACTTCCAAGGAGCAACTGAAAAGGCCAACGACACGCAATACACCAACGTCCGCATCCTCGACGGCACCGGCCAGAACCCCTACGCCGGCAGCGTGCTCGTGCAGGGCAATCGCATCCGGCAAGTCGGTCGCAGCATAGCGCCGATCTCGAGCACCGGTGCCACCGTGATCGACGGCGCCGGTGCGACGCTGATGCCGGGCATGTGCGAAGCGCATACGCATTTTTCCTGGAACAACACGGCCACGCTCGGCGCGATTCAGGCGATGCCGCTAGAAGAGCATGTGCTGTGGTGCGCGAAGGTGGCCAAGCAATACCTGCAGGCAGGCTTCACGTCATGCGTCGGCGCGGCGTGTGCCAAACCGCGCCTCGATGTGGTGATCCGCAACGCCATCAACTCCGGGCAAATTCCCGGGCCGCGCTACCTTGCGGCGAGCCAGGAGATCACGGTGCTCGGTGGCTTGGGGGACGAGACCCTGCCGCACCTGCCGTTTCCCGAATTCAGCTTCGGCGTCAACGTGAGCGGTGCCGAGGAGATGCGCAAGGCAGTGCGTCTGTTCCTCAAGTACGGCGTCGACTCGATCAAGGTCAATCTCTCGGGCGACAACTTCACGCCCGACTCGCCGGCCGAGACCACCTGGATGACGGACGCCGAAGTCGCCGCCGCGATGGAAGAGGTGAAGATTCGCGGCAAACGCGGCATCGCGCATGCGCGCTCGGCGGCGAGCGTGAAGCAGGCACTGCGCCACGGCATCGACCTGATCTACCACGCGAGTTTCACCGACGGCGAAACGCTCGACATGCTCGAAGAAGCGAAAGACCGTGTCTTCGTCGTTCCCGGCATCGGCATCGTTTACGCCATGCTCAACGAAGCTGAGCCGTACGGCATCTCGCGCACCAAGGCGATTGCAATGGGCTACCAGGTCGAGTGGGACGCCGCGCTCGAATCTCTGTCCAAGATGCACAAGCGCGGCGTGCGCGTTTTGCCCGGCGGCGACTACGGATTTGCGTTCACGCCGCATGGCCAGAACGCGCGCGACCTGGAGTTCTTCGTCAAGTATCTCGGCTTCACGCCGATGGAAGCAATCCGTTCCTGCACCGTCCACGGCGGGCAGATCATGATGCGCGGCCATGAGCTCGGCGCGGTGAAGGACGGCTATCTCGCCGACCTGCTGCTGATCGACGGCGACCCGCTGGCCAACCTCTCCATCCTGCGCGACCCGAAGCGCATCCTCGCAGTGATGAAGGACGGCGTGTTCGCGAAGGCGCCCGACATCGCTTCGCAACGTGCGTGGGGGCGGGCCGCGTGAAGCACGGCGAGCCACTTGCACTCCCCGTGAACCGGACGGCGCGGCAATGACCCAGCGAGCGAAATTCTGGCTCTGGCTGCTGGTGGGCGGCCCGATCGCCGTGTTTTCGCTGTGGGCGATGTTCGACAACACGCGCCTGTATTTCGTGACGCTGCTCAACTCACTCACGCTCGCGTCGCTGTATTTCATCGTCGCCAGCGGCTTCACGCTCGTGTTTGGCTTGATGCGCAACGTGAATCTCGCGCATGGCTCTCTCTACCTGCTGGGCGGCTATGTCGCCTTCGTCGTCGCCGAGCACACCGGCTGGTGGTTGCTGGCCGTCGCGGCAGGTTTCGCCGTTGCCGCGCTCGCCGGCCTGTTGATTCAGGTCGTGATCCTGCGCCACATGCAGGGTGAGGATTTGCGCCAGACGATGGTCACGATCGGCCTGTCGATCGTCATCGCCGACGTGTTGCTGTGGATCTTCACCGGCCAGGTGCACCAGATGGAAGCCCCCGTTTGGCTGCAAGGGCCGATTCGCGGCATTCCGCTGATCAACGCCTATTCGGCGTATCGCCTGAGCCTGCTGGGCTTCGGCATCGCCATCGGCGTCGGCCTGTGGCTGCTGCTGAACCGCACACGCGTGGGCATGATGATTCGCGCCGGCGTCGATGACCGCGCCATGCTCGCCGCTTCCGGCATCAACGTGAACCTGGTGTTCGCGATCACGTTTGCCTTGGGCGCCGGGCTTGCAGGTCTTGGCGGCGTGATCGGCGCGGTGGAATTGAGCATGGTGCCGGGGGAAGACACGCGGCTCTTGCTCGCTTCGTTGATCGT
>JANOLA010000036.1:0-3672 GCA_031419535.1 Burkholderiales bacterium
GATTGCGGCAGGACAAATCAGCGCCGAACCGACAACGCTGACTTGTCGCGCAGCGCGTATAACGCACTCATAACGCTTGGCCGAATACAAACCTGTCGAAGCACCGCGGCTCGATTCATCGCCCGACGCGAAACGTTCAACCGACCGTCACCTGTGGGAGTACGCTCATGATCCGCATCGCTTTGCGCCGGCTCGCTCTGGCTGGCTCATGTCTCGTCCTGGCTTCCTGCGGCGGCGGTGGCGGCGGTGCAACGCCGCCGACGCCGCCCGCCCCGAGCTTCGACTTGTCTGGGATCATTTCCATCGCGCCGACCGCGGCGGTTGATTCGGACAGCAACGACGTCAACCAGCTCGCGCAGGGCGGCTATCGTGTCAACGACGATCCGGCCAGCGCGCAACCGATCGGCTCACCGGTGCTGCTGGTGGGCACCGTGAATCAAGTGAACACGGGGCCCGCGGGCAACAACTTCGCGCCCGGCGACGCCGACGACTGGTTCCAGGTCGAGCTCGTGGCCGGCCAGGTGGTCGAACTCGAGTTCACCGCCGACCCGGCACAAAGCGATGTCGATCTGGGCGTCGTATCCGCCGATGGCGTTCACGTGGGCGTGTCGAGCGGCGTCGACACACGCTATGAATGCGTGCGGATCGGTACCAGTGCCAGCTACTTCATCAACGTCAACGCGTTTCTCGGCGCCTCGATCTACAACCTGCGCATCGGCGCGCCCGGCAGCGCCGGCGGTTGCGCGGCGTCGACCAGCTCCGCAGCGGCGGCCGCCGGCCAGTTGCTGGCCAAGGCGCGCCGCGTCGAGCCCGCCAAGGCCTCGCTGGTCGCCGCGCGCATGCGCTCGGCCGGCGTGCGTGGGGCGCTGCTCGCCAGCGGCGCGGGCGCCACGCCGACACCCCATTTGCTGCACCTCGCGAGCGGTGCCGCCGAGCGCGCTGCGGGCCTGCATGCGCTGAGCGCTGCGGGCGCGGGCGGGGCCGCCGCGGCAGCACCGCGGCGCAAGGTCTTGGGGGCGGGCGAGCGGGCGGGCGAGCGCACGGCGCTACCCGATCCGCGTTCGCAGCGCATCGAGCTGCTGAAATACGCGAAGCGGCTGCGCGCCAGCGGCGCCTTTGCCTACGTGCAGCCGAACTGGATTGACGAGCGCACCGCGCTGGTGGGAGACTTTCCGCCGAACGATCGCGCCTACGCGTACCAGCGCTGGCACTACGAACAGATCGGCCTGCCCGCGGCGATGAGCCGCATCGCGGCGCTGCCGGCGCAACCCCCGCAGCGCCCGCTGGTCGCGGTGATCGACGACGGCGTGGTGCTCGACCATCCGGATCTCGCGCCGCAGTTGTTTTCGCCGGGCCGCGCATTTATCAGCACCAGCGTGGCGGGCGACGGCAACCTGGCGTCGGGCGACAACACGGCGGTGGCCGCCGACCAGCCGGTGTTCCACGGCACGCATGTGGCCGGCACGGTGGGCGCGGCCACGTTCGACGCCCTGGGCGGCGCCGGCACCGCGCCGATGGCGTTGCTCCTGCCGTTGCGCGTGTTCCCCGCGGTGGGCGGTGCCGCTTCGATCGACATCGTCAACGCGATGCTGTACGCGGCGCGCCTCACCAACAACTCCGGCATGCTGCCGGCGCGCCGCGCCGACGTGATCAACCTGAGCCTGCGCGGCGACCGCCCTTGCGACGCCGCCTACCAGGACGCCGTGAACCAGGTGCGCCAGGCGGGCACGATCGTCGTCGTCGCGGCCGGCAACGATGCCCGCAACGACCTCGGCCAACGCCACGCGGTGGGCGCACCGGCCAACTGCGCCGGGGCAATCGCGGTGAGTGCGCTCGACGCGCGCAAGCAGCTCGCGCCCTACTCCAACACCGGCAGCCAGATCGGCGTCGCGGCGCCCGGAGGCGACGTCAGCCAGTCCAGCACCGGCACCGGTGCACCCGATGCCGTGTACAGCGACGTCGCCACATTCGACGCGAACGGCGTGCGCCAAGCGTCGTTCGACGGCATGCAGGGCACGTCGATGGCCGCGCCGCATGTGGCCGGCGTGATGGCGCTGATGCGCTACGTGAACCCCAACCTCACGGTCGCCCAGGTCGACGCGCTGCTGGCGCAAGGGGCACTCACGGATGAGATCGGCACACCAGGCAAGGACATCGACTTCGGCTGGGGCCTCATCAACGCGCGCAAGGCCGTCGACGCGGCGCTGCTGGCCGGCACCGCGCCGCCCCCGGCGCCGGCGGGGCAGGTGGTTGCCGCGCCGTCAAGCATCGACTTCGGCGGCTTCCAGACCGGAGCCGCGCTCGACCTGGCGCTCACCGCCGCAAGTTCCGAGACGGTGCTGTCGGTGCTCAGCGACAACGCTGCCGTCACGGTGAGCGCGACCAATGTCGACGCCGTGACGATGCTCGGCCGCTACACGGTCACTGTGGACCGAGGCCTGCTCGGAATCGGCAGCTTCTTTCCCAAGCTCACCGTCACGCTTGCGCCGGCGCGCAGTTTCACGGTACAACTCAGCGTCGCCAATGTGGCCGGTGCCGGCGCTGCATCGAACGCCGACTACGGGCCCATCTATGTGCTGCTGCTCAACCCCGATACACAGGCCGTCGTGAAAACCGTGGTGGCGCAGCGATCCGCCGGCCGCTACACCTGGAGTTCGAGCGGCTGGGCGCTGCCTCGCGTCTCGGTGCTGGCCGGCGCGGACCTCGACAACGACAACCTCGTCTGTCAACGCGGCGAGCCTTGCGGCGCGTACCCGGTGCTCGCCCCCGGGCGCGACCTCACCAAGATCGAGCTCAGCGCCAATCGCGCCGACATCGACTTCCAGGTCTCGCCGCTGGCCGGCATGTCGCCCCAGAGCGCCGGGGCGAGCGGCAACCGGACCTGGCGGCGAGACAGTGGTTCGCAAGATCTGCCGCTGCCGCTGCCGGTGCAGACGCAGCGGATCGCGCCATGAATGCCGGGTGGGCACGGCGGCTGCTCGGCGCGGTGCTCGTCGCCGCGCCATGGGCCAGCGACGCGTTGGCCTCGGGAAGTTCGCGCACGCCGCGCATCGAGCAACAACGCGGCCATGCGATGTGCCCGCTGCCCGGGCGCGACGAACAAGCGCTGCTGATCGACAAGCGCGATGAATGGCGCGCGCTGGTCTCCGCCGACGAAACACGCGCGCTCGGACGCAAGGTGCGCTGGGGTCGCGAGCGTGTGCTGCTCTATGCGATGCCACAACAGCCCACGCTGGGAATTCAGGTCGCGGCCACCGGCGTGGTGCGCACCGGGCCGAGCGATCCGCCACAGCTGGGCTTGCGCGTCGTCCGCCCCGCTCCAGATGCGATGGCGGCCACCGCACTGTCGCGCCCCTGCGTCTTCGTCGCGTTGAGCCGCGGTGCGTGGCGCGAAGTTCGCCTGACTGACGCCGACGCAAACCCCATCGGCGCCGCAAGACTGGGTGCGGCCCGGGCAACCTCGGCCTCCCGAGGCACCACGCCGCCGCCGTTCGTGCTTCCCCCGCTCATCGAACCCGGCCAGCCCGACGCACGCCGCGCCGAACCCAGGACCTGCACGCAGTGAAGGCCTGCACGAATTCGCCGGCCCGCGCGCGGCGCGCGCAGCGCCGCGTGTTCAAATTCCGCATTCAACTCGAGGATGCACTCGAGGTCGTTCGTCGTTTGAAGGAG
>JANOLA010000037.1:0-2631 GCA_031419535.1 Burkholderiales bacterium
CTGATTGCCTCGCAGTACATCGCCAACGTGATGCTGTTGATCCTCAGCACGGCCGCGATCCCGCTGTTCGTGCGCGCGCTGCGCGTGCCTTACGCGATATTGATGCCGATCATCATCATCTTCTGCATCACCGGCGCGTATTCGCTGAAGAACAGCGTGTGGGACGTGTGGCAGATGCTGGTGTTCGGCGTGCTCGGTTATGCGATGAAGAAGCTGGGCTATTCGCCCGCGGCGCTGGTGCTGGCTCTCGTGCTCGGGCCGCTGGCGGAGCGTGCGCTGCGCCAGTCGCTGATCATCTCCGACGCGGGGATGGGGATCTTCTTCATGCGGCCGATTTCGGCGGTGCTGACGCTAGCGGCGATTGCCGCGGTGCTGGTGCCGGTGGTGAGGGCGTGGCGGAATGCGTCGCGGCGGCGGGCTGCGGCGTGCGCGGCGGCTGGCTGACTCTGCCACGGCACACATCGTGAAGGCGTTGCCCGATCCGCGCGCCATTCTTCGGGCATGGATGCCTTTCAAGAAGCTTGTCGGCGTCACGTCCGTGCGCACCAAGAAAGACTACGCAAGAGTTCGCGCGACGATCGACGCCTTGCTGAATGAGGTCGGCGAGAACGAAGATCATCCCCTGGCCGACGTGTTGGACTACCTCGCCAATCAGATCAAGGCCTACGAAGACGAGCATGTTCGCATCCCCGAAGCGGCGCCACCCGAAGTCCTGCGATTTCTGATGGAGCAACACGGTCTCAAGCAAGGCGACCTGAGTGAGTGCGCGCCGCAAAGCCGTATCTCGGACATCCTCAACGGCAGGCGGACCATCAGCAAGGACATTGCCAAAGCGCTGGCGAGGCGCTTTCATGTTCATGCCGATGTGTTCTTGTGACCGGCCAAGTCTGTCGGTGACGAACGCAGGCCCTGCGGGCGCGCGGTCGACGCGCATTGGCCCTGCATTAGCCCTGCATTAGCCCGCGAGTTTCAGTCCACGCTCACGACGCCTTCACCACGGCAAGTGCTGTCTCGCTCACCCGCACCATGCGCTCGAGTTCGGGCCTGCACGAGCCGCAGTTCGTGCCGCACTTCAACTGCTCCTGCACCAAGGCCAGGCGCGCTGCGGCGCTGCCGGTGGTGTGGCGCAGAACCGCCTCGATGCGGTCTTGGCTCACGTCGAAACACGTGCAGACCTGGCGGCTGCGCGGCGCGATCGCCAGCGGCGCCTTGGCGCCGGGTGCGAGCAGGAATCGGCCGTAGGCCTGCGCCGGCAACTGCTGTTGCAACAGCGGCGCGATCCAGCTCTCGGCTTGCGTGTCGCCGGCGAGCAAGAACGCCTCTAACCGGGTTTCGCGGGCTTCGCCGCCCGCCTTGACGAGGCGCATGGCGCGGCGCTGGCCGCGGCGCTTGTCGGCGTAGCGAACCACATCGCTGGCGTCCAGCCCGAGCACGGCTTCGATACGCTGCAGCAGCGCATCGCCGCACGGCTCGTAAGCGCCGGCGCGAAACAGCACGCCGCTGCGCTCGTGACCGAAGGGCACGCAAGTGGCGAAGTCGAATTGCGCGAGCAGCGGCTTAAGGCGCTCGCGTGCCTGCAAGGCCGTCTCTTCCGGCAGCCAAGCCAGCGCGAGCAAGCGCCACGGCAACTCGGCCTTGAGAATCTTCACCGCGCTGTGCTTGAGTTCGGGTTGTTTGGACTGCGGGCAATGGGCGGGCGACGTGAGGGCATTGACGCCGGCCAGGTTGTCGCCCTGCTTGCCGCGCCCGCCGAGAAATTCACTGCCCCAGTGCATCGCGATGAAGCTCTGCGCCAGTGCGATTTGTGGGCTCGCGCGCGCCGGCAGCAGCAACGAGCCGCGGCGCGACGTGACATGGGCGAGCGCGCCTTCGCTCAAGCCGAGCCGCGCCATGTCTTGCGGGTGCATGTCGATCGACGGTTCCGCCGCGTGACCGAACAGGCGCCCCAGCGTGCCGCTGCGGCTCATGCCGTGCCACTGGTCGCGCAGGCGCCCCGTGTTCAGCGCGAACGGAAAGCGCGCGTCGCGCGGCTCGGCCAGCGCGCGGTACGGCGTATCGGCGAAGCGTGCGCGGCCGTCGGGCGTGGGGAAGATTCCGTCTTCGTAGAGGCGCGCGCGGCCTGTGGGCGCCGTGCCACTGGGACAAGGCCATTGCTGAGGCGCAGCCTCCAGGCTCGCGTAGCTCAGGCCGGTGATGTCGAGGTCGCGCCCGCGCGTCGATTCGCGGTGCTCGTTCCACACCGATTCGGCGTCGCCATAGGGAAACAGCGTGGTCGCGCCGGGGTGCAGGCGGGCCTCCAAGCGGCGCGCGAATTCGACGCCGATGGCCCAGTCATGGCGCGCCTCACCTGCCCCTGGCACGGCACTGCGCACGCGGCTGATGCGGCGCTCGCTGTTCGTCACCGTGCCTTCTTTTTCGCCCCAGGTCGTCGCCGGCAACAGCAGGTCGGCGAATTCGCAAGTCGCGGTGGTCGAGAAGGCCTCTTGCACGACGACGAACTCGGCGCGCTGCAAGGCACGGCGCACGGTCGCCTGATCGGGCATCGACTGGGCCGGGTTCGTGCACGCAATCCACAGCGCCTTGATTTCGCCGTCGGCCGCCGCCTGAAACATCTCGATTGCCGACTTGCCC
>JANOLA010000038.1:0-1518 GCA_031419535.1 Burkholderiales bacterium
CCTGCCGCGCGTCAAGTACCTGTCGCAGTCGATCGGCACGCTTTATACGCCCGAGATGCCGGCGGCACTCAAGGAGATCGCCCCACGCGTCGACCTGATGCACACCCACATGCCGTTCATCTACCCGACGCTGGCGACCACGCGCGCCGCATTCCGGGCCGGTATTCCGCTCTTCTATCACCAGCGCGGCGTGTTCGATCCGGAGCGGCTCAAGTTCCGCGCCCTGAAGAAATCGGTCTACCTGTCGCTGATCGAGAAGCCGATCCTGCGCAAGGCGACGACGCTCATCGCGCTCACCGAGGCCGAGCGCGCGAGCTACTCGGCGCTGGGCGTGTCGACGCCATGCCGCGTAATCCCGAACGGCATCACCCTGCCGGCGCCGCGCACGGCCGAGGGCGACGCGCTCGTCGCAGGCGAGTTCGGCATCGAGACGCACCATCGGCTCGTGCTGTTCATGGGCCGGTTGCATCCGATCAAGGGCGCCGACCGCCTGCTGCATGCCTTCGAGCGCATCGCCGCGAGCCACCCGGACACGATCCTCGTCCTGGCCGGGCCCGACGAGTTCGGGATCGAGAAGGAATTCGCCACACGCGCCCAGGCGGCCGGGCTGGCGCATCGGGTCCGGTTTGCCGGCATGGTGACGGGCGAGCGCAAGAGCTCGCTGCTGCACCGCGCGAACCTGTTTTGTCTGCCGTCGGACGCCGAAGGCTTCTCGATGGCGATCCTCGAGGCGCTGGCCCACCAAACGGCCGTGCTGATCTCGCCGCGCTGCTTCTTCCCCGAGGTTGCGGAGGTGGGCGCTGGCCGCATCGTGGAGCCTACGGTGGGCGCCCTCGAGACCGCATTGCGCGAGATGCTCGCGCATCCCGCCGCACTCGAGGCGATGGGGCACGCCGGCCGGGCGCTGGTGGCGGACCGATACACTTGGGCATCGGTGACGTCCCGCATGGTCGACGCCTACGAAGAAGGCATCGCCCGGCACACGCACGGCGCGGCGCGCCTGCCGAGCACCTGAGGATCGGAGGTCCTGTCAGCGCGCGGCCAGCCTGGCGGCACGGCACTGACGCTGACGAGAACGCACGCGCTGTCCGGGTCTCAGCAATTGAGCGTCAGGTACTTGACGGTCGAAGGGTGATTTCTGCACGACGCGATTTCGTAGCGGAAGGTAGCAGTCTCCGGCAGCGGGGCACTGAACTTGACGCTGAAGGAACCCGCTTGCGACGCTGTCGTGAAAAATGCCGACGCCCCTTTGGTCTGCGCGACACCTATCTGGCTGGTCGGATCTGCCAGGCCGCTCTCGACCGTGACCTTCGTCGCGCCCACGTCGACCCCGAACACCCCGAGGTTGGAGAGCGAGCCAAGATTTATGAAGGGTTCGGCCAGCACCGCAGGTGCGAACAGCTGGTTGCCCACGACGGCCACGTTCGTCGCGCCGGCCCCGACTCGCACCGCCGAACCGGTTGGGCTCTGGCTACGGAAGATGTTGTTCAGAACGTCGCCAGCAAACGCATCGTCCAC
>JANOLA010000039.1:0-4603 GCA_031419535.1 Burkholderiales bacterium
CTTTCTCGCGGTGTTCTTCCCGGCGGCCGAGTTCATGGTGACGACGCGCATTTCCAGCGTCAAGTCCGGGGCGAAGACACACCAGTTCCAGACCAACGGCAAGGTGATGGTCAAGCCCGGCTGGCTGGCGGTGTACGGCAAGGAAGCGCAGGAAGACGACGCGAACCTGGTCGCGGTTGGGACCGATGAGAAGGTGCGAACCGAAGACGTGGCGGTGAATGCGCTCAAGACCAAACCGCCGGCGCGCTACACCGAGGCCACCTTGCTGTCGGCGATGGAGGGCGCGGGCAAGTTGATCGACGACGACGAGCTGCGCGAAGCGATGCAGGAAAAAGGCCTGGGCACGCCGGCGACGCGCGCCGCGATCATCGAAGGCCTGATCTACGAGAAGTACATCCATCGCGAGGGCCGCGAGCTCGTTCCCGGCGCGAAAGCGTTCCAGTTGATGACCTTGCTGCGCGGCCTGGGCGTCGAAGACCTGACCAAGCCCGAGCTCACCGGAAACTGGGAGAGCCAGCTCGCGCAGATGGAGAAGGGCAAACTCAAGCGCGAGACCTTCATGGCCGAGATCGCGCGCATGGCCGAGCGCATCGTGCGCAAGGCCAAGGAGTACGACCGCGACACGATTCCCGGCGACTATGCGACGCTCGCCACGCCCTGCCCGAAGTGCGGTGGTGTCGTGAAGGAGAACTACCGGCGTTTTGCCTGCGCCGGCTTGGCCAAGGCGAGCGCCCCTGCCGGCGCCGAGGCCGGTGCAGCGGCCGGTGCCGACGAAGGTTGCGGCTTCTCCATCAGCAAAATCCCCGGCAGCCGCGCATTCGAGCTCGATGAAGTGGAGCAATTCATCGCGAAGAAGAAGATCGGCCCGTTAGAGGGCTTTCGCTCCAAGGCCGGTTGGCCGTTCACCGCTGAATTGCGGCTCGTGTTCGACGATGAAATCGACAACTGGAAGCTCGAGTTCGACTTCGGCGAAGACGCGAAACGCGAGGGCGAGTCGGGCGATCCGGTGGACTTTTCAGGCCAGGCGAGCCTTGGTGCGTGCCCGAAGTGCAAGGGCCGTGTCTATGAACACGGCAACAACTACCTTTGCGAGCACGCGGTGGGCGCGCATGTCACGTGCGACTTCAAGAGCGGCAAGATCATCTTGCAGCAACCGGTGCCACGCGAACAGATGACGCGGCTGCTCGGCACCGGCAAGACGGAGCTGCTGGAAAACTTCGTCTCGAACAAGACGCGGCGCAAGTTCAAGGCCTATCTCGCATTCGACAAGAAGGAAGGCAAGGTGATGTTCGAGTTCGAGCCCCGCGTCAAGAAGCCTCCCGCCGCGAAGAAGGCGCCGGCGAAAGCGGCGGCTTGACGGCCAGCGAGGCCGCGGGTTGGGTGGGCTGAGATGCCTCGGGCACCAGGCTGCACGAAGTCGGCGCACGCCGCGAATTGCGTGCGAAACATCGCGTTTCGCACCGCTTGCGAGCCCCGCTGGAAGCCGGCAGGGCCACGCGCCGCGATGACAATCCAGGCCACACTCGACGAACCCTGCACCCAAGACCCTCGGCCCTTACGCTTCCTCGGGAACTGAAATGACGAAGACCTGGCTTCGAATCGCATTCGCCGCCTGCGCCGCGACGCTTTCCACCCTGGCTCAGGCGAACCTGGTTTTCGCCATCAACGAAGGCGTGACTTACCGCGTTCCGGCCGACGAGATCCGCGCGCGCTACGCGGCGATCGCCGCCGACCTGAGCAAGCTGCTGCGCCAGCCGGTGCAGATCGAACCGATCGGCACCTACTCGGTGCTGCGCCGCGGCCTGGCCGACAAGGCCTACGACATCGCGATGGTGCACCCGGCACATTTGTCGATCGAGGCGATCAAGGGCTCGGGCTACAAGCTCGTCGCCGTGACCAAGGGCTTTCAGCAATACACCGCGAACTTTCTGGTGAATGCCGATTCGCCGCTCAAGTCGCTCGCCGACTTGAAGGGCCGCAAGCTCGGCGCGCCGGATGAAGACTCGATCACGTCGTGGATGGTTCGCGCCACGGTGCGCGACACGCTGGGCGATGCGAACCAGGTCACTTACGTCTACACGCGCTACCAGGACGCGGTGCCGTTCTTCGTCGAGAACCAGCTGACGCCCGCAGGCGCGACCGCCGCCGGCTCGGTGATCAAGGCCTGGGGCGAAAAAGGCGGCAAGGTGCTCGCCAAGTCCAAGTCGGTTCCGATCAAGCACATCATCGCCAGCCCGACGCTGCCGGCCGAGCTGGTGGAAAAGCTGCGCGAATACCTGGTGAACCTCGACACGACGGAAGAAGGCAAGAAAAAACTCGCCCCGACCAAGTTCCAGGGCTTTGCCGAGTACGACCAGGGCGCGATGCTGGCGATCGGCACGTGGCTGGGGCTGTGAGCGCCGCGCCGCCGCGCTGAAAGGCCGCCAAGGCGGGGGGCCCACTCCCCCGCTGACTCCTGCGCTGCGCGCTGCCACGCCCGAGCGAAGTATCCTTCGCGCCTATGTACGCGAAATTCTTCGGGTTGAACCGCGAGCCGTTCTCGATCGCGCCCGACCCGCGCTACCTGTTCATGAGCGAGCGCCACCGCGAGGCGCTCGCCCACCTGCTCTACGGCCTCGGTGGTGGCGGCGGTTTCGTGCTGTTGACGGGCGAAATCGGCGCCGGCAAGACCACCGTGTGCCGCTGCTTTCTCGAGCAGATCCCGCCCAGCTGCAACGTCGCCTACATCTTCAACCCCAAGCTCACCGTGACCGAGCTGCTGAAGTCGGTGTGCGACGAGTTCCACGTGCCGGCGCCGCAGCGCGAGCCGGGCGCCGCCACCGTCAAGGACTTCGTCGACCCGCTGAATCGCTTTCTGCTCGACGCGCACGCCGCGGGCAAGAACAACGTGCTCATCATCGACGAGGCGCAAAGCCTGTCGGCCGACGTGCTCGAGCAACTGCGCCTGCTGACGAACCTCGAGACGAATGAGCGCAAGCTGCTGCAGATCGTGCTGATCGGCCAGCCCGAGCTGCGCACGATGCTCGCGCGCCCCGACCTCGAACAGCTCGCGCAGCGCGTCATCGCGAGGTTTCACCTCGACGCGCTGTCGCTGCCCGAGACGCGCCGCTACATCGGGCACCGGCTCGCCGTCGCCGGGCTCGCAGGCGGCGGACCGTTCGACGACGACGCACAGCGCCGCATCCACCTGCTGTCGCGCGGCGTGCCGCGGCGCATCAACATGCTGTGCGACCGCGCCCTGCTCGGCGCGTATGCGCTCGGTCGCGCGAACGTCAAGCGCGCGATGCTGGAGCAAGCGGCGCGCGAAGTCTTCGACTCGGCACGGCCGGGCCGCGAGCCCGGCACGCGCCGCGCGGTGACGATCGGGCTCGCGGTGCTGGCCGTCGTGGCCGGCGCGACGGCATTGGGCGCGGCGAGCTTGGCGCTTGACGGCTCGCTGCCGCGCCTGGCGCTGGATGCGCTGAAAGCGTTGCCGGCCACTGTGATGGCACCGCCCGGCGGCGGCGCGCCATCCACGCCGCCGGCCACCTCGCCCACCGGCTCGGGCGCGGCCACGGTGCCGCCCGCCACGGCCAGCGCCGCATCCGCACCTGTGCCGAGCTCGGCCGGCGAGTGGGTGGCCCCGCGCGAGCTGCGGGCCCGCTTCAAGACCCAACACCGCAGTGAAGCAGACGCGTGGCGCGAGCTGGCGCCGGCCTGGCAGTTGGCCCTCGCGCCGGGCGACCCCTGCGTGGCGGCGGCCAAGGTGCAAGTGCAGTGCTACCGCAGCGCCAGCAGCACGCTCGCGCTGATCCGGCAGATCGGCAGGCCCGGCATCCTGACGCTCTACGACGACGAGAGCCGCCCGTTCTTTGCGCTGCTCACCGGCCTCACCGAGGGCAGCGCGACGCTGCGCATGGGCGGCACGGAACAAAGCGTCGCGCTGCTGTCGTTGGCGGGCCTCTGGCGTGGCGAGTTCGCTACTTTCTGGCGCGCGCCGCCGGGCTATTCGAACCCGATCACCGGCGGCTCGTCGCACAGCACCGCGATGTGGCTCGGGGCGCGGTTCGACAGCCTCGAGGCCGCCGCCCCACCCGCGGCGCGGCCGGCGAGCGGCGGAGCGCTGAAGGCGCGCGTGCTCGCGTTCCAGATCGCCCACGGGCTGCGGCCCGACGGCCTGGCTGGGCCGACGACGCTGATGCAACTGAACCGCGCCGTCGGCATCGCCGAGCCGCGTTTGAACACCCAGGGCTAGGGCCTAGGCGACCATGTCTTACATCCTCGATGCCTTGCGGCGCGCCGATTCGGAGCGCGAGCGCGGCCAGATCCCCGGCATCCACGCCCAGCCGGTGGCGCCGCTGCCGCCGGACGAGCCCACGGCTTCAGGCATTTCGCCGAGGGTTTGGGGCGCTGCCGTGGCGGGGGCGCTGCTGAGCGGCGCGCTCGCCTGGTGGTTCATGTCAGGCGAGCGGCCGGTGGCTGCCCCTGCCGCTCCCGCTCCCGCGCCCGCTGCTGCTGCCGCCGCCGCGGCTGCACCTGCGCCCTGGCCCGCGCCTGCTCTCGCGCCGGCCTCTTTGCCGCCTGCGGTGATCGCCCTGCCGCGCCAAGGCGCGGCCGACGCTGC
>JANOLA010000040.1:0-2769 GCA_031419535.1 Burkholderiales bacterium
ACCTGTTCGTGGTGCAGGTGATGGCGCTTCACGCTTTCCGGGTAGTTGAACCATTGGTCGAAGTTCGACACGGCGTGCGCGAAGACGTTGCGCCGGCCATTGCTCACCACCGTCGAGCCGCTGCCGGCGCGGCGCACGATCAGCCCGCCTTGCGTGAGCACGCGCAAGGCCTCGCGCACCGTGTGCCGGCCCACGTTCAGACGCTCGCTGAATTCGGCCTCGGTGGGCAACAGGCTGCCCACCGGGAAGGTGCCCGCGGCAATGTCGCGCTCGATCTGCTCGGCGATGCTCTTGTAGAGCGCGCCGCCGGCACGCCGACCGCGTGGGCGCGGTGCGGCGGTGACAACAGGAGCGGACGCCCTGGCCTTGCTAGGCATCCGCGCAGGCGGCCGGCGAGTTCGTGTCGTCGTCATTGCAGCAAACGCAACGCGCCGGCCAGGCGTTGCTCGTAGTCGGCGCGCGCGGCTTGCGCCGACTGCGCGGTCCACGTCATGAAGCCAGCACCGCTTTTCATGCCGAGCTTGCCTTCGCTAAGCAAGCGCTCCATGCACGGCGCGAGCACGGCGCTGTTGCACAGCGTCGGGTAAATCTCGCGCGCGGCCCGCGCCATCGACTCCCAGCCCGAAATTTCCTTTTGCAGCACCGGCCCGACGGCGGCATAGCGAAACCCGAAGCTGTAGCGCACCGCGAGGTCGATGTCCTCTGGCGAGGCGATGCCGCTGTCGATGAGCGACAGCACCTCGCGCATCAAGGCGTGCTGAATCCGGTTCGCCAGGAAACCGGCGATGTCGCGCTTCACCAGCACCGGTTTTTTGCCTGCCTCGGCGAACATCTCGCACACGTGCTCTGCGAGGGCGGGGTCGGAGTCGGAGCCGAGCACCACCTCGACCAGCGGCACCAGATGGGCGGGCATGAAGTAGTGCATGCCGAACAAACGCGCTCGCCCGGCCAGCCCGGCGGCGATGCGCGAGATCGGAAAGCCCGAGCTGTTGCTGCCGATCGGCACACCGGCCGGAACCCGGCTGTCGAGCCACGCGAACAACTGCTGCTTCAGCGCGATGTCTTCGCCGATCGATTCGATCACGAGATCGAGCTGGTCCCAGGCGCTGAAGGCGTTGAGCGCGTGTCCCCGCAGCGCGTGGCGTTGCGGTTCCTGCTCCGCGAGCGCTGGTCGCTGCGGCACCTGCCCAACCAGCGCCAGCGTTTGGCTGCGCGCCGCATCGGCGCGCGAAGCCTCGCGCACCAGCAGCACCACGTCGCAGCCTTGCGCCACGAAGCCGGCCGCGATGCCGCAGCCCATCGTCCCGGCGCCGATGACGGCGACTCGCAGTGGGCCCTTGCCAGTGTCTTTGTCCATATATTGAGAAACAGTGATCCCTCGAGATTCGCGGCCGTTGCGGCGGCGCTGCCCATCCGGCAGCAGCCGCATCGGTGCAGCCCCCACTTGACAAGCTTCGCCGCCGCCGACCTAATATCCATATATTTCCAACCGCTGTCAACCCTCGGGATTTCCTGTGCCGAAAATCGCCAACGTTCAAGTCGCCGTGGCGCGCGTGCCGCTGGACGTGCCCACGTCGTTCTCCACGCGCACCGTCACGGAGCGCCACTACTGCCTGGTCAAGGTGCGCAGCAGCGAAGGCGTGGAAGGCATCGGCTTTTGTTATGTGGGCAGCAAGGGCGGCGACGTCGCGAAAGTCGCTGTCGAGCAACTGCTCGCGCCGCTGCTGATCGGCCAGGACAGCCACCGCAGCGAAGGGCTGTGGAACCAGATGTACCAGGAGGCGCTGTTGCAGGGCCGCTCGGGCAGTGTGATGCGCGGCATTTCGATCCTCGACACGGCGTTGTGGGACCTGAACGCGCGCTCCGTGAAGCTGCCGCTGCACGACTACCTGGGCTGCCTGAACCGCGAGAAGGTGATTGCCTACGCCAGCGGCGGCTACTACGTCGACGGCAAGACGCCGGCCGACCTCGGCCGCGAAATGGCGGCTTATGTCGACATGGGTTACAGCGCGGTGAAGATGAAAACCGGGCGCCTGTCGCCGGCCGAGGAAGAAAAGCGCGTCGCCGCGGCGCGCAGCGCGATCGGGCCTGATGTGGTGCTGATGCTCGACGTGAACAACGGCTGGTCGGATCTGCCCACCGCGATTGAGTACGCGCGCCGCTTCGAGGCCTACAACCCGTACTGGCTGGAAGAGCCGTTCCTGCCCGACGCGGTCGACCTGCACGCGCGCCTGGCGCAGCGCACCTCGATCACGATCGCCACCGGAGAAATCGAAGTCGGGCGCTGGCGCTTCCGCGAACTCATCGACGCCGGCGGCGCCGAGATCCTGCAAGCCGACGCCGCCGTGTGCGGTGGCATCTCCGAATGGCGCCGCATCGCCGCGCACGCCGGCAGTTGCGGCGTGACGGTGAGCCCGCACTGGTTCCACGACCTGCACGCGCCGCTCGTCGCGGCCACACCCAACGCACGCTACGTCGAGCATTTTCCCGACGATCAGGTGCTGAACTTCCGCCGCCTCGTCGACCGCCAGCTCGAACAGAAAGGCGGCTACCTGATGCTGCACCAGACCCCGGGTCTCGGCTTCAATTTCGACGCCGCTGCCGTGCAGCGCTATGCCGGTGGCGCGCAGGCGTGGACCACGGTTTCGTGAGGGCCTCGCCCCCACTGAACATTGCCGCACCTGGGTAACGACATGGTTCAGCCAGCCCTCGTCATACCGGCGCACGCCGGTATCCACTCGTTGCGGCCGCGCGTTCGGCGAAGTGTTC
>JANOLA010000041.1:0-2405 GCA_031419535.1 Burkholderiales bacterium
CAGGCGTCGCGCATTGCCGGCGAAGCGGTATCCGCCGCCGGCGCCGCGCACCGACTCGACGATGCCGGCGCGCGCGAGTTCGGCCAGCACCTTGGCCAGGTGGTGCGACGACACGCCGTACTTGCGGGCGATTCTTGCCGCCGCGATGTGACTCGTCGGTTCGGACGCAAATTCGAGCACGCTGTACAGCGCGAGCAACGTGTTCTTCTGCAACCTCATGTGCGCCCCAGGCCGCGCGAGGCCGGCCGTGCGCCGTGCGACGGGTCGGATTCACAGCACGGAAGCGAAGGTTCGGCCCGGCTGCGGCGCGAATGCTTGTGCGGATTCGCTTTTAATTGGATCGGAGAGGATAGGAAATTCAAACACCCTTTTTCTCGCCCATGGCCCCATCGGGCACGGCACTCGGCAGGCTTGATGCGGCCCTTGGAGTCGGTTGCGACCAGTTGAGTGTCAACGGCACCCCCGAAATGCGGCTGTCATTGGGGTCGCCTACGGATCAACCCTGATCACCGTGCCGCTTTGACCCGTCCCGAAAGTTCGCAGGCGCAGTCGGCCCCCTCGGCCCGGGTATTGGGCCGCTTGAGCGGTCATCAGTTAGGCGCGGTCAGGCCGCCTGCAGCGCCGGCCCAGCCGCTGGCGCCCGCGGCGGCGCGCGGGCCTGCAGACCCAGGTGCGTGAGGATCTTCTCGATGACCGGCGCTTCCAGGATCGCAGCGATGATCTTCAGCTCGCCGCCGCAGTTCGGGCAGTGCTCGAGGTCGAGCTCAAAGACGCGCTTGAGCAGCCGGGCCCAACTCAGCCGCACCGGCCTGTGGTGCGCACAGTTCGCCTCGCACGTGGCGGGTGGCGCGGCCTGAGCGGGCGCCACCGGCTCTTGTGGCACCACCAGCGCGCGCAGCTTGGCGTTCGGTGCCAGCACGCCGTGAAAGCGGATCAGGTGCAGCCGTGGCCTGGGCACCAGCGCGGCCAGCCGCTGCATGAACTCCAGCGGCGTCATCACCAGATGCGTGGTGCCATCGCGCCAGGGGGTCTTCAGCTTTAGCACGACTTGCCCGGCGGCGTTGCATTGCACGCGTTCGTTGGCCAATGCCGGGCGCGTGATGTAGCGGCACAGTTGTTCCAGCGCTTGGCGGTCGTCGGCGTCACATCGCACTGCGGCGTGCAGGCTGAACCCGTCGATGTCGGCGCACAGCGTCTGCTTGAAGCCCGCCTCCCTGGGCATTGCGCCTTGCAGCGTCAGCACCTTCTGGCCGGCGCGCGGGCCAAAGGCGATGCGATACGTACATGCGGCAGCCTGCAGTGGTCTGAGCACGCGGGCCTCGTCCGAATCGCTGTCGTTGTCTGCCATGTACGTTTGGCCCTGCTCTTCGATGAGTACCCCTCGACGAGTGAGCAGCTTCATCGTGCGGGTGATGATCTTGTGCAACACCACCTGCAGCGCCTCATCGGTCGGCGCGGGCACTTCGACGAAGACCGGCGCGCCGTCGGTGCCGCGCCGGTAAACGCCATCCAGCACCAGGCAATGCAGGTGGATGTTCAGGTTGGCTGCTGACCCGAAGCGCTGGATCAGCGTGACCGCGCCGCTGTCGGCCTCGTCTGCCTTGAGACCAGCCTGCCCGAGCAGGAAGCGCGTGATCACTCGGTGCACGACCTGCAGCACGGGCGTCACCAGCTTGGGCTGCGCGGCCAGCAGGAGGCGCAGCGGGATCGGGAGCGACAGCACCCACTGGCGCACCGGCACATGGGGGATGACGTGGTCCACCAGATGGGCGGCGGTCTGCGCCATGCGCCGGGCGCCGCATGACGGGCAGAAACCGCGCCGCTTGCAGCTGAAGGCGACCAGCTTGTCGTGCCCGCAGTCACCGCAGCGCAGGCGCAGGAAGCCGTGGGCCAGGATGCCGCACTCCAGAAAAGCATCGAACTCGTCCTTCACGAACTGCGGCAGATTGGCTCCGGCGGCGGCTTCGACTCCAGCGAAGAAGGTCGCGGCGTGCTGTTTGACCAGGCGGTACAGCGTGGTCTGCTCGGGCCGGTGACGCTCGTAGTGGACCGGGGCGCCGTCCGGCGTCCGTTGGGGCTGCCCGCCGATGGCTTGCACGCGTTGCTCCCGAGGTTGTGACCTCGGACCGTCTCAGACCGCGCAAAGCGCCGCAATCGCCCTCAAGGGCGCCTACCTGTGGGTGCCTACTTCCAGGGGCCTACCTTCTGGTGACTACCTCCTGGTCGCCTACGGCGCGAGCATGGCCAGGTGAGATGCCCGGAAGCTGCCCGTGGCCAGCGGCAGGAACTGGCCGTTATGGAGAGCTTTTCGTAACGGCCAGGAACGGTCGTTCCCCGACGACCGCTCGCTGGCTACTCCGTAACGCGCGGTAGGCGTTCACCGAATCGGCAGCGGCCTCATTGAA
>JANOLA010000042.1:0-2454 GCA_031419535.1 Burkholderiales bacterium
CGCGGGCTGAGTGGCACGCGCGCGCCGCAACTGCCCGCGAGCCACAGCCACGCGACGAGCATCAGCAGCGTCCAGGTGAACTGCAGGGCGTGGCCGCCGCCCCAGAAGAGGATTTCGTAGTAGGCCCGCCCGGCCAGCTCTTTCGGCAGCACGGCGTACGACCAGCCGAATGCGAGCAGCGCCACCGCGGTCGCGACGACGCTCGAATTCAGGCCGAAGCGCAATGCGCCGCTGGCGTCGGGTGCCAGCCCGATCTTGGGCGCGGTGAGCATGCCGCGAACCACGAGCACGACGGCGCCCGCGGCGAACACGAGGAGTCCGGTGATGAACGGCGCGGCGTCGAGGACCGGGATGTAGTTGGCCATGATGGGGTCGAAGCCGCCGAACCACGGCGCCAGCGACATCAGCGTTGCACCGAGCCCGCACAGGCCCAGCGCCAGCCACGCCCAGCCGATGAAACGGCGCGAGCCGTTCAGGCTCCACAGCAGACCCGCGAGCGCGATGAACCACACGAGCACCGACAGGTCGACGTGCACGACAAGCGCGACCCGGAACAGTTGCGCGACCGGCAGCATTTGGCTCAGCCCCGGCGTGCGCGACAGCACCAGCAGCACGGAGAACAGCCCCGCGACGATCAGCGCCAGCAGGCCCAGCCACAGCCAGCCGCGCGCCAAAGCGCGGCGCGCATCGGTGGGCACCGGCAGCGCATAGTGGTTCGCGTGTGTGGCCTGCGTGGCCTGCACGGACTGAGGCCGCGGCATGATCGCGGAGTGCTCGAGCGTATTCATTGGAAGGTGATCTTCTGCGTCGACGTGTCGAAGTCGATCACCAGGACCTGCGCGGGCTTGAGCGTCACTCGCTGCTCCCGCACATGGTTGAAGCCGGCGCTGCGCACGTCGTCTTTGAGCCGCAGCGCAACGCGGTGTTCGCCGGCGCCCACTTGAACGCGGTGATAGACGGAAGACGCACCGTCTTTCGACAGCCCGGAGGGTCTGGCGGAATGGCGCAGCGCGGCTTCGCCGTCCAAATCGAGCTCGACCAGGATGGGCGAGCGCTCGCGCGGGCAGCGCAGCGGTGCGCGCATATTGGGCGGCAGCTTGGCGAGTTGCTCCGCTGTCTGCGCGTGGCAGTCGGACACGGGTTTTCCGGTGTGGCTGAAGCTGAGTTTGATCAGCGCCTGGTCGGCTGCGAGATGGCGGTACGGCGGCCAGCTCGAGAACACGCCGATGATCAGCGCGAACACGCCGTACAGCAACGCCTGGCCGATCCAGGCGGCGGGGGTGGTGGCGGGGTGCTTCTCATCCATGCGTGCCTGCCCCGGCAAAAAACACCTGGCTGGAGTGGCCAGAGGCGCCGCGCAGGCGTGATCGAAGCTCATGCAACGCGCTGCGCAACGAGCCTTCTTCGCCGGCGTCGGCCCAGGCGGTCGCGACGCATTCACGCGCCACCGAGGCGCGCAGGTGCGGTTCGCGCGTGCCCGCCAGGCGCTGCTCGGTCCAGCGCTGGCCGAGGCGGAATTCGCAACCGCCGGCGCGGCAGCCGCTCACCAGCACGGCCGCGGCGCCGTCGCGCAACGCGTATTCGACGAACGACGGCGGCAACATGCCGGTGCACATCAGGCTGAGCGCTACCACGTCGCTCGCGCCGAGCGTGTCGACGCGTGCGCCGCGGTCGCAGCCGAAGACGACGATGGCGCTCGCACCGCGCAGCATCGCCAGCCGTTCCCGCAGCTGGCGGCGCAATGCGCCGATCGGTGTGCTGGGCATGTCGATGCCGGTCACCAGTTCGGAGCTGCTGCGAAATGGGGTCGACGATGGACACGCGCCGACGCAGATGCCGCAACTCGCGCACAGGTCGGCGTTCACTTGCGCCATCTGGCGCGTGCCGCGAATCGGGTGCGGCACCATCGTCACCGCCGCGTAGGGGCAGTCGTCGAAGCAGCGCCGGCAACCGTTGCAGTTGGCCGGGTTGACCACGGCGACAGGCACGGCTGCGGCGCTTTGCGGCAGGAACGGCAGGGCGAACAGCAATCCTAGCGTTGCCGCGAGCAGCAGCCACACCACGCCGGCCGACGTGGCGTACATGAGCGGATGCATGAACAGCAGCAGCCAGTCCAAGGCCAGCACCTCAGGCACGATGGCCAGATCGGCCGGCGCGTGGCTCAGCACCGGCCGCACAAACGCGAGCGCGATGAGCGCCGCAAGAGTGCCCAGGGCCAGGCCACGCGGCGGGAACACGACCGCGCGGCTGATGCGCTGGATGTGGAACCACAGGCCGAACACGAGCAGCAGCGGCACGCCGAGGTGAATGAACACGAACAGCGAAAAGAGGCGATCGCTCACCGCGGCGTTGTTCAGGAAGTTGCGCGTCATCGGTGTCGCGAACAGCGGCAGCCCGTCGAGCAACTCGGCGGTGGCGGTGGCGGAGAACTGGCCGAGTTGGTCCCAGTTGAGC
>JANOLA010000043.1:0-25896 GCA_031419535.1 Burkholderiales bacterium
AAGTTGCGCGAGTGCGACTTGGTGATCGAAGCCATCGCCGAGCGTCTGGACTGGAAGCTCGACCTGTACAAGCGCATCGCGCCGGCACTCGCACCACACGCGATCGTGGCGAGCAACACCTCGGGCTTGTCGATCACGAAGTTGTCGCAAGTGCTGCCGGAAGAAATCAAGCCGCGTTTCTGCGGCATCCACTTCTTCAACCCGCCGCGCTACATGCAACTCGTGGAGTTGATCGCCGCGCCGACCACGCAACCCGAGATCCTCGACCAGCTCGAAGCCTTTGTCACCAGCAGTCTGGGCAAAGGCGTGGTGCGTGCGCTCGACACGCCGAACTTCATCGCGAACCGGGTCGGCATCGCCGGCATGTTGGCGACGATCAAGGAGGCCGAGACGTTTGGCCTGAGCTACGACGTCGTCGACGACCTCACCGGCAAGAAACTTGGCCGCGCCGGCAGCGGCACGTTCCGCACCGCCGACGTGGTGGGCCTGGACACGCTGGCGCATGTGATCAAGACGCTGCAAGACAACTTGCACGACGACCCGTTCTATCCGAGCTTCGGCACGCCGCCGGCACTGGCGGGCTTGATCGCCAAGGGCGCACTCGGCCAGAAAACCGGCGCGGGCTTCTACAAAAAGGTCGGCAAGGACATCCTGCGCCTGGACCCGGCCAAGGGTGACTACGTGCCGGGCGGCGGCAAGGCCGAGGCGATCGTCGAGCGCATGCTCAAGAAACCCCCGGCGGAACGCCTGAAGCTGCTGCGCGAATCGACGAACCCGCAGGCGCAGTTTCTGTGGGCGATTCTGCGCGACAGCTTTCACTACGCCGCCGTGCACCTGGCCGATATCGCCGAGACGGCGCGCGACGTCGACCTGGCGATGCGCTGGGGCTTCGGCACGTCGATGGGCCCGTTCGAGCTGTGGCAACAGGCCGGCTGGAACCAGGTGGCGCAGTGGGTCAAAGCCGACATCGACGCCGGCAAGGCGCTGAGCAAAGCGCCGCTGCCCGGCTGGGTGTTCGACGGCCCAGTGGCCGCACAGCAGGCGGTGCACACGCCGCAGGGTTCGTGGAGTCCGAAGCTCGGCAAGTTCGTCGAGCCGCGATCGCTGCCCGTCTACCAGCGCCAGTTGTTCCGCGAAAACGTCTCCGGCTCCGGCGGGGCCGAGCCATTGAAGAGCGGCACCGAGGAATTCAGAGGCGCCGAAATCCGCGTCTGGAGTCTCGACGGCGAGGTGCTGATCGCGAGCATCACCGCGAAGCTGCACCTGATCAGCCCGGATGTCGTCGCGGGCTTGCTGAAAGCCGTCGAGATCGCCGAGGCCAAGTACAAGGGCCTCGTGATCTGGTCGCCCGACGATGTGTTCTCGGCCGGCGCGAACCTCGAGTCGCTGATGCCGGTGTTCATGAAGAGCGGCGCGAAGGGCATCGCACCCGAGGAGAAGAAACTGCAAGACGCGATGCTGCGTATTCGCTACGCGAGCGTGCCGGTCGTGTCCGCGATTCGTGGCCTGGCGCTCGGTGGCGGCTGCGAACTGGCCGTTTACTCGGCCAAGCGCGTCGCGGCGATGGAGAGCTACATCGGACTGGTGGAAGTGGGCGTCGGCTTGATTCCCGGCGGCGGTGGCCTGGCGTACATCGCGCGCCGCGCGGCCGAGATGGCGAGCTCAGGGAACGCCAACGCCGACGTCTTCAAGTTCCTCACCGATGGTTTCACGAGCGCGGCGATGGCCAAGGTGGGAACGAGCGCGATCGAGTCGCGCAAGCTCGGCTATTTGCTCGACAGTGATGTGATCGTGCCGCACAAGGACGAACTGCTGTTCGTCGCGACAGCACAAGCCAAGGCGATGTTCGACAGTGGCTACCGCGCGCCGATGAAAACGCTGATCCCGGTGGCGGGCCGTTCGGGAATCGCAACGATCAAGGTGCAACTCGCCAACATGCGCGACGGCGGCTTCATCAGCGCGCACGACTTCCACATCTCCTCGCTGATCGCCGACGTGGTGTGCGGCGGCGAGGTCGACGCCGGCTCCCTCGTCACCGAGGAGTACCTGATGGCACTGGAACGCAAACACTTCTGCGGCCTGCTCGAACACCCGAAGACGCAGGAGCGCATCATGGGGATGCTGCAGACCGGCAAACCGGTTCGAAATTGAGGAACGAGATGCCGCAAACGCAAGGCGCACCGTCTTCTTTTTCATCTTCTTCCCTCTCCCGCTTGCGGGAGAGGGAGCGATAGCTCTCTCGAAGGAATGATCATGAGCAAACAAGTTCAAGACGCCTACATCGTCGCCGCGACGCGCACGCCGATCGGCAAATCGGGCCGCGGCTATTTCAAGAACACCCGGCCTGACGACCTGCTCGTCGCCGCGGTGCGCAGTGCGCTGAGGCAAGTGCCTTCGCTCGACCCGAAGGCGATTGAAGACGCGATCATCGGCTGCTCGTTCCCCGAAGCCGAGCAGGGCGCGAACATGGCGCGCGTCGCGATGGTGCTGGCGGGGCTGCCGTACTCCGTCGGCGGTGTCACGGTGAACCGGTTTTGCGCGTCGGGTCTGACGGCAGTACAGATGGCCGCCGACCGGATTCGCATCGGCGAGGCCGAGGTGATGATCGCCGGCGGCGCCGAATCGATGAGCATGGTGACGATGGGCGGCAACAAGCCATCGTTCAACCTCGACGTGTTCGCGAAAGACGAAAACGTCGGCATCGCCTACGGCATGGGGCTCACCGCGGAGAAGGTGGCCACGCAATGGAAAGTGTCGCGCGAGGCGCAAGACGCGTTTGCCTTGGCCTCGCACCAGAAGGCGCTGAAGGCCTTCGCCGCAGGCGAGTTCGCGGCGGAGATGACGCCGATCGACGTCGTCGAGCGGTTTCCGAACTTGTTGAACTTTGGAACCGCAGGCGAAGTGGGCACCAAGACGCGCACCGTGAACCTCGACGAAGGCGCGCGCCCCGACACCTCGCTCGAAGGCCTGGCCAAACTCAAGCCCGTGTTCGCCGCGAAGGGCTCGGTGACGGCGGGCAACAGTTCGCAGACGAGCGATGGCGCGGGCGCGCTGATCCTCGCCTCCGAAAAGGCGATCAAACAGTTCAATCTGAAGCCGCTCGCGCGCTTCGTGAGCTTCGCGGTGCGCGGCGTTCCGCCCGAGATCATGGGCATCGGCCCGATCGAGGCGATTCCGGTCGCGCTGCGCCACGCCGGACTGAAGCTCGAGGACATCGGCTGGATCGAACTCAACGAGGCGTTCGCGGCGCAGGCGCTCGCGGTCATCAACACGCTGGGCCTGGACCCCGCGAAGGTGAACCCGATGGGTGGCGCGATTGCGCTCGGCCATCCGCTCGGGGCGACAGGAGCGATCCGCTCCGCCACCGTCGTGCACGCGCTGCACCGCCACAACCTGAAGTACGGCATGGTGACGATGTGCGTGGGCATGGGGCAGGGCGCGGCAGGAATCTTCGAGCGCGTTTGAGGAGACGAGAACATGAGCATCCGATGTGCCACCTTGAACGGCGTCGCGACGATCGAGATCGCGCGCCCGGAAAAGAAGAACGCGCTGACCGGCGCGATGTACAAGGCAATGGCCGACGCGCTGCTCGCCGCGCAGGCCGACCCCGCGGTGCGCGCCGTGCTGATCACCGGCCAGCCGGGCATCTTCACGTCGGGCAACGACATTGAAGACTTTGCCAAACGCTCGGCCGGCGTGAAGGCGGAAGAGTCGCCCGCACTGCAATTCATGCGCGCGCTGATCGGCATCGACAAACCCGTTGTTGCAGCGGTCACTGGCGCAGCCATCGGCATCGGCACGACCATGCTGCTGCATTGCGACCTGGTCTACGTGTCCGACGAAGCGCGCCTGGCAATGCCGTTCGTCGGCCTGGGGCTTGTGCCCGAGTTCGGCTCGAGCCTGGTGCTGCCGCGCCTGATGGGCAACGTGAGGGCGGCCGAAAAACTGCTGCTCGGTGACCCGTTCACCGGTGCCGATGCGGTGGAGGCCGGCATTGCCAATGCGGTGCTGCCGGCCGGCGAAGTGGTGAGCCATGCGCGGCGCATCGCCGAACGCTTCAACGCCCTTCCACCCGGCGCGGTGCGCGAAACCAAGAAACTGCTGCGCCGTGGCGGCACGGATGAAATCCTGAAAACGATTCAGATCGAGGGCGAAGTGTTCACGCAGCGCCTGCGAAGCCCGGAGGCGAAAGAGGCGTTCCAGGCTTTCTTCGATAAGCGCGCGCCCGATTTTTCGAAGTTCAACTGAAAGCACTGCCATGAACCTGCAAGGCAAGACACTCTTCATCACCGGCGCGTCGCGCGGCATCGGTCTGGCGATCGCGAAACGCGCCGCGCGCGACGGCGCGAACATCGTGATCGCGGCGAAGACCGCCGAGACCAACCCCAAACTGCCGGGAACGATTTACAGCGCGGCCGCCGAGATCGAAGCAGCCGGCGGCCAGGCGCTACCCGTGCAGACCGACATTCGCGACGAGGCGAGCGTGATCGCCGCGGTGGAGCAGGCGCTGGCGCGTTTCGGCGGCATCGACATCCTGGTGAACAACGCCAGCGCCATCAGCCTGACCGCGACACCGGCGACGCCGATCAAACGCTTCGATTTGATGTTCGGCGTGAACGTGCGCGGCACCTACCTGTGTACGCAGATCTGTCTGCCGCATCTGATCAAGTCAGCCCAGGCCGGGCGCAATCCGCATGTGCTGAACATGTCGCCGCCGCTGTCGATGCGCGAGCATTGGTTCAGCCCGCATGTCGCGTACACGATGGCCAAGTACGGCATGAGCGAATGCACGCTCGGCCACGCGGGTGAGTTCCGGCCGTTGGGAATTGGCGTGAACAGCCTGTGGCCGCGCACCGTGATCAACACCGCGGCGCTGCAGATGATCCCGGGGATCGACACCTCGAAGTGCCGCACGCCGGAAATTCTGGCGGACGCGGCGTACCTGATTTTCACGAGCGACGCGAAAACGACAACCGGCAACTTCTTCATCGACGACACACTGCTCGCGCAACACGGTGTCATCGACCTCGAGCGCTACGCGGTGAAGCCGGGGACGAAGCAGTTCCTTCCCGATTTTTTTGTCGATTGACGCCGGCTCATTGCGGGGGCAGCGCACGCGGCTGGCCGTTCGCATCGATCGCGACATAGGTCAGATTGGCCTGCGTCACCTTCACCACCTGCAAGTTCGCCGGGTTGCGCTCGGCGTAAACCTCGACATGCACGGTGACCGAGGTGCGGCCGATGTGCTCGACCTTCGCATAAAAGCTCAGCAAGTCGCCGATCGACACCGGTTGCTTGAAGATGAACTGATTCACCGCGACCGTCACGATTCTCCCTTTGGCGATGCGCGAGGGCAGTACCGCACCCGCCAAGTCGACCTGCGCCATGATCCAGCCGCCGAAAATGTCGCCGTTGCTGTTCGAGTCGGCGGGCAGGGGCATGACGCGAAGCACCAACTGCCGGTCTTCGGGCAACTGCAAGGGCGAGAGTTGATTCTCGGTGGCCGCCCCCTTGGACCTTGAATTCTTCGGCATATGCTGCACCTGTTGCTCGGTTCTGCCGCATTCTGATCCATCGGCGCTTTTCCTCTTTCACTCTTCGCCTCTTCCCCTCTTTCCCCTCTTTCCCCACTTTCCCCACCCTCCATGCGTCGCCACAGCACTGCATTGCCCCTTGCCCCAGCGCCCGAAGCAACGCCGATCGCCGCGACACCACGTTCCGACTGGGGCACGCTGAAGCGGCTCGGCCCTTACATCTGGCAATGGCGCTGGCGGGTCTTGATCGCGCTGGGCTTTCTGGTTGGCGCCAAGCTCGCCAACGTGGGCGTACCGCTGGTGCTGAAGGAACTGGTCGATTCGCTGGACCTGAAGCCTGGCGATGCGCGCTCGGCGCTCGTCGTGCCGGTGGCCTTGCTGATGGCGTATGGCGCGCTGCGCATTTCGGTGACGCTGTTCACCGAAATGCGCGAATTCCTGTTCTACCCGGTCGCCGCGCGCATCGCGAGGCGGGTTTCGCTCGAAACCTTCGACCACCTGCTGAGCTTGAGCCTGCGCTTTCATCTGGAGCGCCAGACCGGCGGCGTGTCGCGCGACATCGAGCGTGGCTCGCGCGCGATCCATTCGCTGCTCAACTACACGATCTACAACATCCTGCCCACGCTGGTGGAAATGGCGCTCGTGATTTCGCTGCTGTCGGCCAAGTTCGACGGCTGGTTCGCCGTGATCACGCTCGGCGCACTGCTGAGCTACATCGCCTTCACGATCACCGTCACGGAATGGCGCACGCATTTCCGCCGCGCCATGAACGAACAAGACAGCAAAGCGAACACCAAGGCGGTGGACGCGCTTATCAACTACGAGACGGTCAAGTACTTCGGCAACGAAGGCTTCGAGCAGACGCGCTACGACGAGAACCTCAAGCGCCTGGAAACCGCGTCGATCAAGTCGCAGACCTCGCTGTCGTTTCTCAACCTCGGGCAAAGTGGCATCATTTCGGTGGCCGTCGTGCTGCTCGTGTGGCGCGCCACGGATGGCGTCGTGAACGGCACGATGAGCCTGGGTGACCTGGTGCTGGTGAACGCTCTGATGATCCAGCTCTACATCCCGCTCAACTTCCTGGGCGTGCTGTACCGCGAGATCAAGCAGTCGATGATCGACATGGAGAAGATGTTCGCGCTGCTCGGCCAGAACCGCGAGATCGCCGATGCACCGGGCGCGCTGCCGCTCGTGAACCGCGGCGGCGCGGTGCGGTTTGAGAACGTGCGCTTCGGCTACGACGCGGACCGCACCATTCTTCACGACGTGAGCTTCGAGGTGCCCGCCGGCAAGACGGTGGCGATCGTCGGCGCCTCGGGCGCGGGCAAGAGCACGCTGGCGCGGCTCATGTTTCGCTTTTACGACGTGAACGCCGGCAAGATCCTCATCGATGGTCAGGAGATCCGCGGCGTCACGCAAAAGAGCCTGCGCGCCGCTTTAGGCATCGTGCCGCAGGACACGGTGCTGTTCAACGACACCGTGCAATACAACATCGGCTATGGCGAAACCTCGGCGAGCCGCGAGAGCATTGAAGGCGCGGCGAAGGCGGCGCACATCCACGACTTCATCGCCTCCACGCCCAAGGGCTACGACACGATGGTCGGCGAGCGCGGCTTGAAGCTCTCGGGTGGCGAAAAGCAGCGCGTCGCGATCGCACGCACGCTGCTGAAAGACCCGCCGATCCTGATCTTCGACGAAGCCACGTCTGCCCTCGATTCGGCCAACGAACGCGCCATCCAGGCCGAGCTGCAGAGCGCGGCGCGCAACAAGACGGCGCTCGTGATCGCGCACCGCCTGTCGACGGTGGTCGACGCGGACCAGATCCTGGTGATGGAGCAGGGCCGGATCGTCGAGCGAGGCACGCATGCCGAACTGCTGGCACTGGACGAGCGTTATGCGGAAATGTGGCGGCTTCAGCAGTCGGTGGAAGACGATGAAATGCGAATCCCCGCCAGCGGCCCGATAGTGGCGCGGTAGGTCTTGCCCGACGCGCCGCAGGCGGAAATTGCAGCTGCCTCACCGCCATTGACTGGTCGCGCCGTTCCGTATAATATTTTATACAGATGATTTCGACGGCCGACGAAAAGGAGATACGTTGGGTAGGTGCGTCGTACGACGATCTGCTGGCGTTTCCGAAGGCACCTCGCAAGGAGGCGGGCTTTCAGCTCGGGAAAGTGCAGGCCGGACTT
Source organism: Burkholderiales bacterium (assembly GCA_031419535.1). Classification (GTDB taxonomy): domain Bacteria; phylum Pseudomonadota; class Gammaproteobacteria; order Burkholderiales; family Burkholderiaceae_C; genus JAEMQF01. The sequence goes on from JANOLA010000043.1 coordinate 7,724, forward strand.
GATCCGACTGACTGGAAGCCGTTCGACGAGGTCGGCACAGGCACGCGAGAGATCCGCATCAGTGATGCCAAGGGCATCTTCCGGGTGATGGTCGTCGCCAAGTTCGAGGAAGCGGTTTACGTTCTGCACTGCTTCCAGAAGAAGACGCAGGCCACATCGAAGCAGGACAAGGACACTGCCGCGGCGCGCTATCGCGCCGTCGTGAATGCGAGAAAGGGAAAGCGATGACGATCGACACCGAGATCCGCCACGTCACGAAGGCTGGCGCCAACCTGTTTCTGGAGCTGGGTTTCTCGGCGTCGGAAGCCAGGAAGCTGCACGCCGCCTCACGCAAGCAGATCAACGACACCCGCTTGCTCAAGCAGCAGTTGATGACCGAGCTCTCGAACTGGATCGCCGAGCATCAGCTCAGGCAGGCGGACGCGGCGCAAATCCTGATGGTCTCGCGCCCGCGTGTCTCTGATGTCGTGAACCAGAAGACCGCGAAGTTCACGATCGACACACTGGTCGAGATGCTGAGCCGCGTGGGCAAACCTGTCCGTCTTGCCGTGGGCTGAGTTCACTGAGTCGGCGCGCCGCCGAGAGCTGGTGCGAGTGCATGTCTTCCACCTGAGCAATGCGTGACTCGTATCGCCCGCACGCTGCTGAAGAACCCGCCGATCCTGATTTTCGACGAGGCCACCTCGGCCCTCGACTCGGCCAACGAACGCGCGATCCAGGCCGAGCTGCAAAGCGGGGCGCGCAACAAGACGGCGCTGGTGATCGCGCACCGCTTGTCGACGATGGTCGACGCGGACCAGATCCTGGTGATGGAGCAGGGCCGGATCGTCGAGCGCGGCACGCACGCCGAACTGCTGGCGCTGGACGGGCACTATGCCGAAATGTGGCGCTTGCAGCGGTCGGCCGATGACGAGGCGGTGCCGGCGCTGACACGTGAAATCGGGCGGTCCGGATGATTCGCATTAGACTGTCACATCACTGAATCAACCCAGGAGGTTCGGCATGTCGCGTCCACCCAGTGGCGTGGAACATCTCGACGAAGCGCGTGCCTTGCTGGAACGCGCCAAGACCGCTGACGAGTTGCGCACCGCGCAGGCGGTGTTGCTGCCGCTCGTGCTGGGCCTGAGCATGGAGCAGACGGCGCTGGCGATCGGACGCTCGCCCAGCGCGGCGTGCGCGATGCGCATGCGCTTTTTCCGAATTGCCGAAGGTTCCGCCGAGCCGCCGCGCAGCAAACGCGAGCTGCGCAACCGCGCCAACGCCACGCTGGAGCAAGAGCACCGCATGCTGGTGGCGGTGTGCGGGCGCGCGCACCACGCCGGATCGACGCTCGTGCAGCGGCTGAAAGAGGCGATGGAAGCGCAATGCGGTAAGGAGGTGGCGTTGTCGAGCGTCTACCGCCTGCTGCAACGCCACGGCTGGCGCCGCGTCGCGCCGGAGGGTCCCCAGGCCGGATTGCCGGCAGGAGCCAAGGAACGGCGCTCCAAGCCGCGCCCGCGCTGGGAGAAGGACTGAGCAGGGCGGCCGCGACAGACGTTTAGCCTCGTTTGGCCTCGCAAATTCGCTGCGAACCGGGTGCGAGAATGAACGCCATGTCCTTGACGATCGCGCGCCCCGACGACTTTCATCTGCACGTGCGCGATGGCGCCGCGATGGCCGTGGTGGTGCCGCACAGTGCCCGGCAGTTCGCTCGCGCCGTGATCATGCCCAACCTCAAGCCGCCGGTCACGACGACGGCGCAAGCGCTGGCGTATCGAGAGCGAATCCTTCGTGCGGTGCCGGCGGGTGTGAAGTTCGAGCCATTGATGACGCTGTACCTCACCGACCGTCTGCCCGCCGATGAAATCAAGCGCGCGCGCGAAGCCGGCATCGTCGGCGTCAAGCTCTACCCGGCCGGCGCGACGACGAACAGCGACGCCGGCGTGACCGACCTGCGCAAGACCCACGCAACCCTCGAAGCGATGCAGCGCGAAGGCCTGCTGCTGTTGGTGCACGGTGAAGTCACCGATCCGGCGATCGATTTGTTCGACCGCGAAAAGGTTTTCATCGACACCCATCTGTCCACGTTGCGGCGCGATTTTCCGGAACTGAAGATCGTCGTCGAACACATCACGACGCGCGAGGCGGCGCAGTACGTCGCGCACGCTGGCGCCAACACCGCGGCGACGATCACCGCGCACCACCTGCTCTACAACCGCAACGCGATCTTTCTCGGTGCGAACGGTGCGGCGGCGCTGCGGCCGCACTACTACTGCCTGCCGGTGCTCAAGCGCGAAGAGCACCGCCTGGCGCTGGTGGCGGCGGCGACGTCGGGCAGCCCGAAGTTTTTTCTCGGCACCGACAGCGCGCCGCATGCCGCGCACATGAAAGAGCACGCCAGCGGCTGCGCCGGCTGCTACACGGCACTCACGGCCATCGAGCTGTACGCGCAGGCGTTCGACGCCGCGGGTGCGCTGAACCGCCTGGAGGCATTCGCCAGCCATCACGGCGCGGACTTCTATGGCTTGCCGCGCAACCAGGGCAAGGTGACGCTGCGTCGCGAAGCCTGGGCCCTGCCCGAGAGCGTGCCGTTCGGCGACGCGACGCTCAAGCCGCTTTGCGGTGGAGAAACCCTTTCCTGGAGGCTGCACGATGTCTGAACGCAAACCGCGCGTGGCACTGTTGATCGACGCCGACAATTCGCCGGCGAGAAAGATCGACCTGATCCTCAACGAGTTGTCGACCTTCGGCGAGACGAGCATCCGCCGCGCCTACGGCAACTGGAAGAAGGCCGAGCTCAAAGGGTGGGAAGAGGTGCTGCACGAGCACGCGATCCGCCCGATGCAGCAGTTCGACTACAGCAAGGGCAAGAACGCGAGCGACATGGCGATGGTGATCGACGCGCTGGCGCTGCTCTACACCGACCGGCCCGACGCGTTCGGCATCGTCTCGTCGGATGCCGACTTCACGCCGCTCGTGATGCACCTGCGCGAAAAAGGCGCTGCGGTGTACGGCTTCGGCGGGCAGAAGACGCCCGAGCCCTTTGTGAACGCGTGTTCGCGCTTTCTGTTTCTCGACCAGCTCGGCGGCTCCGCGGCCGCGGAAACCAACGACGCGGGCGATGAAGCGCCCACCGCGCCGCTGCGCGTGCCCGCCGCGAAGCTCAAGGCCGACGCGAAACTCGTCGCGCTGCTGCGCAACGCCGTGCAAGCTGCGGCGGACGACGAAGGCTGGGCCCGCGTCGGTGCGGTCGGCCAGCAAATCGCGAATCAGGCCTCGTTCGACCCTCGCAACTACGGCTACGCGACGCTCAGTAAATTGCTCGCCGCGACCCAGTTGTTCGAGTGGGCGAACGAAGGCAAGTCGGATGTCGCGGTGCGCTACAAGCGGCCGGCACGGCCCACCCGGGGTTGATGCGAAGCGCGCTCGCGCAAGTCGATTGGCGCCAGCCGTGGTTCGCGCCGTACCGCGAGCTCGGCGAAGCGCTGACGCGCGACGCCGCACAGGGTGCGAGCCTCGCCGCTGCGCTGAACGCGCGGCGCCCAGCGCTCGCGCCAGAATTCAGCGCCGCGCAAGAGCAGGGCGCTGAGCCCTATGAATCTTTCGTCGCGCGCACTTCGCGTGTGCCGACGCGCGACAACCTGCACGATTTCTTCAATGCCTTGGTGTGGCTGCGTTTCCCTGCGCTGAAACGCGTCTTGAACCGGGCCCATGCGGCCGAAATCGAGCGCAGCGGCGTCGCGCCGACGCGTGGCGCGCTGCGCGATGGGCTGACGCTGTTCGACGAGAACGGCCTGCTGCTCCACGCACCGGCCACCCTCACGCTCGCGCTAACGCGGCGCGACTGGCGCGAACTGTTCATCACGCAGCGCGATCTGTGGCGCGAGGCGCGTTTCACCGTCATCGGCCACGCGCTGCTGGAAAAGCTGCTCGCCCCGCGCAAGGCGATCACGGCTCACGTCTGGCTCGGTGACGCCGAGGCTGGCGCGGCGCCGGCTGGCCTTGCCACGCCACCGTTCGCGCCGGCCTATTCAACGCTGCCCGTGCTCGGCATTCCCGGCTGGTGGCCGGCCAATGAAGACCCCGCGTTCTACGACGATGCGGCCGTGTTCAGGCCGGCAGGAAGCCATCGATCGACAGGTAGCGCTCGCCCGTGTCGTAGTTGAAGCCGAGCACCGTCGCGCCTGGGCCCAGCTCGGGCAACTTCTGGGCGATCGCCGCGAGCGTGGCGCCCGACGAGATGCCCACCAGCAGCCCTTCTTCGCGCGCGCAGCGCCGCGCCATCTCGCGCGCCGCCTCGGCCTCGACCTGGATCACGCCGTCGAGCAGGTCGACCTGAAGATTCTTCGGAATGAAGCCCGCGCCAATGCCCTGGATCGGGTGCGGCGAAGGCTGGCCGCCGCTGATCACCGGCGACGCGCTCGGTTCGACCGCGAACACCTTGAGCTTGGGCCACTTCGCTTTCAGCACTTGCGCGCAGCCGGTGATGTGGCCGCCGGTGCCCACGCCGGTGATGAGTGCATCCAGCCCTTGGGAGAAGTCGGCCGCGATCTCCTGCGCCGTGGTGCGCGCGTGGACTTCAATGTTCGCCGGGTTCTCAAATTGCTGCGGCATCCACGCGCCCGGCGTCGCGGCGACGATTTCCTGAGCGCGCGCGATCGAGCCCTTCATGCCCTTCTCGCGCGGCGTCAGCTCGAACGTCGCGCCGTACGCGAGCATCAGGCGGCGCCGCTCGATGCTCATGCTGTCGGGCATCACGAGCACGAGCTTGTAGCCTTTCACGGCGGCGACCACGCCCAAGCCGATGCCGGTGTTGCCCGAGGTCGGCTCGACGATCGTGCCGCCGATCTTCAGCGCACCGCTGCGCTCGGCGTCTTCGACCATCGACAGCGCGATGCGGTCCTTGATCGAGCCGCCGGGATTCGCGCGCTCCGACTTGATCCACACCTGGGCCGAGCCGAACAGGCGGTTCATGCGGATGTGCGGCGTGTTGCCGATGCTTTGCAGGACGTTTTCGAATTTCATGGGCGCTCCTCGTGCGGCTGGTGGGGTGCGCCATGATGCCCCAAGCGGCGAGCGCGTCCCCCAGCGCGGCTTGGCGAAGCGCGCATGGGACAATCGACAGCGTGAAGCAAGCCAGACCGCCGCTGGTGCAAGGCCCGAAAGGGCGCACTGGAGGAAGGTCCGGACTGCACAGGGCGGCGTAGCAGCTAACGGCTGTCCACCGCGAGGTGAGGATTAGAGCAACAGAGACGAGTCGGTTTGAAGGGGCAACCTGGAGGGCCGGGTGAAACGGGCAATCTCTACGCGCAGCAACACCAAATAGGCCGGCGTGGGCGGGCGCGGATTCTTCCGCGAACGCTTCGAAGTGCGGCCCGCACAAGCCGGCGGGTAGGTGGCACCGAGCCGCGCAGCGATGCACGGCCCAGAGGAATGGCGGTCACGCCTGAAGGGTCGCAAGGCCTGGAGGGTGCACAGAATCCGGCCTATCGGCTCGCTTCACACTTTCTCAACCCACCCGCCGCGACGCATGAACCCCGACGCCCAGCTGCTCTGGCGCGCACCGCGCTGGGCCTTCGCATTCTTGCTCGCGTGTCTGGGCATGCTCGGGCCGTTCGCGATCGACACCTACCTGCCGGCGTTCGCCGGCATCGCAGGCTCGGTGAACGCGAGCGCGGCGCAAATGCAGCAGACGCTCTCGGCCTACCTGTTCGGCTTTGCCGTGATGAACCTGTTCCACGGCGCGCTGTCCGACAGCCTGGGCCGGCGCCCGGTGGTGCTGTGGGGCTTGGCGCTGTTTGCCATCGCCTCGGTCGGCTGCGCGCTCTCGCAAAACATCGCCAGCCTGGTGTTCTGGCGCGCGGTGCAGGGCATGTCGGCCGGGGCGGGCACGGTGGTGTCGCGCGCCGTGATTCGCGACATGTTCGCGCCCGCCGACGCGCAGCGCATGATGTCGCAGGTGACGCTCTACTTCGCCATCGCGCCGGCGATCGCGCCGCTGATCGGCGGCTATCTGTTCGTGCATGCCGGTTGGCGCTCGATCTTCTGGTTTCTCGCGGCGATTTGCATGTTGTTGTGGATCGCGATGCACCGGCTGCTGCCCGAGACGCTGCACGTCGAGCAGCGCCAGCCCTTCAATGCGGGCAGTCTGTTGCGCGGCTACGTGCAGCTGGGCTCGAGCGCACGCTTTCTGGTGCTGATCCTGGCCAGCAGCCTGCCCTTCAACGGCATGTTCCTTTACGTGTTGTCGGCGCCGGTGTTCCTGGGCGAGCTCCTGAAGCTCGGCCCCGAACAGTTCTTCTGGTTCTTCTGCTTGACGGTGTCCGGCGTGATGGGCGGCGCCTTCGTGTCGGGACGAATGGCCGGGCGCCACGCGGCAAACCTGCAAGTGCGCTGGGGCTTCGCGGTGATGCTCGTCAGCGCCGCCGCCAACGTGGCGCTGAACCTGCTGTTCGAGCCCGAGGCGTGGTGGGCGATGCTGCCGATCGGCGTGTACTCGCTCGGCTGGGCCATGGTGGTGCCGGTCGTCACGCTGCTCGTGCTGGACCACGCGCCAGACCGGCGCGGCATGGCGTCATCGGTGCAGTGGTTCGTCGGCAGCATGGCCAACGTTGTCGTCGCCGGCGTGATCACCCCGCTGGTGATGCACTCCACGCTCGCGCTCGCGACCACGACATTGGCCATGTTGGGCGCCGGGCTGCTGGCCTGGGTCTGGGCCAGGCCGCGCGTGACTTGAGCCGTCGCAGCGGGTCAGGCTCGCGGCCGCGCCCTCAAGCCACACCGGCAGCGGCCGATATCGGGGGCTACACCCCGCTTTCGGGTCGCCCGTGTTCGGAGACGCCAGCACCATGCACACCACCGCCGCAGCCAAGTTGCGCAGCCTTTGGATGGCCCTGGGCTGGGCCTGCGCACTGCTTTTCGCACCCGTCGATGCGGCCTGCGAAACTGCTGCGGCGGCGCAGGCCGCACCCGCACCGGCGAAGAAAAGCCGCGGCGCCAAGGCGGCGCTGGAACCCGCCGAGGAGCCCGTTGCCGACGAGTCCAGCAAGTCCGCCAAACCCACCAAGCCTGTCAAGGAACGGGGTCAAGCTGCGCGGGTCATCGAAGACCCGATGGACAAGCTGCGCGCGCGCCTGGCCGAGCGCCTGGGCGCCGCGAAGACGAGCGAAGACGGCCAGGCGCTGCGCGTGATCGCGCATTCGCCGCCCCCGTCGCCGGCCACGCCGGTGGTTAAGGCGGCCGCAGGCCATGCGCCGGTGAAAAAAAGCGCCGCCAAGATCCCGGGCCACGCGGCGCATTGGGGCTATCAAGGCGACGCGGGGCCGCAAAGCTGGGGCCGCCTGAAACCCGAATTCGCGAAATGCGCGAGTGGCGAACGGCAGAGCCCGATCGACATTCGCGACGGCATGAAGTTGCAACTCGACCCGGTGCAGTTCGACTACCGGCCCAGCCACTTTCGAGTCATCGACAACGGCCACACGGTGCAGGTGAACGTCGCCGGCGGCAACGCGATCGAAACGATGGGGCGGCGCTACAGCCTGGTGCAGTTCCACTTTCACCGCCCGTCCGAGGAGCGCATCGACGGCCGACAGTTCGACATGGTGGCGCACCTCGTGCACAAAGACATCGAGGGGCGCCTGGCGGTGGTGGCGGTGCTGCTCGAGCAGGGCAGCGCGCACCCGCTCGTGCAGAGCGTGTGGAACAACCTGCCGCTCGAAAAAGGCGAAGAGGTTCCCGCGAAGGCCATGCTTGACTTGAACGCCCTGTTGCCCACCGAGCGAAACTACTTCACCTACATGGGTTCGCTCACCACGCCGCCGTGCAGCGAAGGCGTGCTCTGGATGGTGATGAAGCAGCCGGTGCAGATCTCAATGGAGCAGGCCGGCATCTTCGCGCGCCTGTACCCGATGAATGCGCGGCCGGTTCAGGCGGCGAGCGGGCGGCTCATCAAAGAGTCGAACTGAGAGATTGAGAGTCCTGCATTCGCATGTGAATGGGCGTCCGCGTTCGGCCCGTTGCTGACGTTCGCCGCTGCGCGCATGCCAGCTTCCGCGCGAGCGCAGGTGGCCGGGGCTTCGAGCGAAACCGTTTGTCCGCACACGCCCTGCCCACCACCGCCCTGCTGCCACCGACGGTGGCCCGCCACGAGTCGGCATGCCACCAGGTTGCCGGGCCACCTGACCTCGCGCGGAGGCCGCAGCCTGGAGTGTGCCGACGACGCCCCGTGAGGGTGCGTATCATCGCGGTCGCGCGCCGCAGGGGTGCGCGATGGCGCAATCTCGCACCCATTCTCTTCACGGGCTCGTCCAACAATGGAACCACTCAAGCAAGGCAGCGATGCCCTCTTCATCTTGCTCGGCGCCATCATGGTGCTGGCCATGCACTCGGGCTTTGCGTTCCTCGAGCTCGGCACGGTGCGCAAGAAGAACCAGGTGAATGCGCTCGTCAAGATCCTCGTCGATTTCAGCGTCTCGACGATCGCCTATTTCTTCGTCGGCTACACGGTCGCCTACGGCGTGCAGTTCTTCAGCGGCGCGGAAACGCTCGCGGCGAAGAACGGCTATGAGCTCGTCAAGTTCTTCTTCCTGCTGACGTTCGCGGCGGCGGTGCCGGCCATCGTTTCCGGCGGCATTGCCGAGCGTGCTCGCTTCGGACCGCAGTTGATTGCGACAGCGGTCATCGTGGGTTTGGTCTACCCGCTGTTCGAAGGCGTGGTGTGGAACGCCCAGTGGGGCGTGCAGGCCTGGCTCAAATCGACCACCGGCGCCGAGCTGCACGACTTTGCCGGCTCGATCGTCGTGCACGCGCTTGGCGGCTGGCTCGCGCTGCCCGCCGTGCTGCTGCTCGGCGCGCGCAGCAACCGCTATCGCAAAGACGGCGCGATCTCGGCGCACCCGCCGTCGAGCATTCCGTTCCTCGCGCTCGGCGCGTGGATACTCACCGTCGGCTGGTTCGGCTTCAACGTGATGAGCGCGCAGACCATCGACAAGATCTCAGGGCTGGTGGCAGTGAATTCGCTGATGGCGATGGTGGGCGGAACGCTCGTCGCCGCGCTGCTCGGCCGCAACGACCCGGGCTTCGTGCACAACGGGCCGCTGGCCGGGCTGGTGGCGGTGTGCGCGGGGTCGGACCTGATGCACCCGATCGGCGCGCTCGCCACCGGCGGCGTGGCCGGCGCGATCTTCGTCTCGATGTTCACGCTGACGCAAAACAAGTGGAAGATCGACGACGTGCTCGGCGTCTGGCCACTGCACGGCCTGTGCGGCGCGTGGGGCGGCATCGCGTGCGGCATCTTCGGCAGCACGGCGCTGGGTGGGCTGGGAGGCGTGAGCATCTCGGCTCAGTTGATCGGTACCCTGCTCGGCGTGGCCTGGGCGTTGGGGATGGGTTTCGTGGTCTACGGCGCACTCAAAGTGATGACTGGATTGCGTATGACCCAGGAGGAAGAATTCGACGGCGCCGATCTGGCGATTCACCGCATCAGTGCAACGCCCGAGCGCGAGGCCAACTGGTGATGTCATCTGCACTGTCGCGTCAGCTTTTGCGCGACAACCGCAGCTCGGGCACGCCCGCCAGCGCTGCATGCGCCGGGCTTGAGTCGTTTCACCTACGGAGCACCGCATGACGCTGCTGATCCTCGGACTGGTACTGTTCCTCGGCGTGCACTCGGTGGCGATCGTCGCGCCGCGGTGGCGAGACGCGCAACTCGCGCGGCGCGGTGAAGCGGCTTGGAAGGGCCTGTATTCGCTCGCGGCGGGAATCGGCTTGGCGCTGATCGTCTACGGCTACGGCGTGGCGCGGCAGACGCCGGTGCTGCTCTACACGCCGCCGAGCGCGCTGCGCCATCTGGCGCTGTTGCTGCTGCTGCCTGTGTTCGTGCTGCTGCTCGCGGTGTACTTGCCGGGGCGGATCAAGACCGCAGCGAAGCACCCGATGCTGCTTGCGACCAAGCTGTGGGCCTTGGCGCACCTGCTGAGCAACGGCACGCTGGCCGACGTGCTGCTGTTCGGCGGTTTTCTGGCATGGGCCGTGGCGGACCGGATTTCATTGAAGCGCCGGCCGGTTCGCGCGGTCCCGGCGCTGCCGGCGCGCGCCGCGAACGATTGGGTTGCCGTGCTCGGCGGCTTGGCGCTGTATGCCGTGTTCGTGCTGTGGGTGCACGCCTGGCTGATCGGCGTGGCGCCGATCGCGCTGCGCTGAGAATCGGGCCTGATCCGGCCTTGATCCGGCAGCCCGGATCGGGGGCGAGTTGCTAGACCGTCGCGGGCCCCGCGCTCAAGCACGCGTTGCACTTGCCCAGCCCCGGAATGCGTGCATCGGGCTTGCCGTCACCCGTCTTGAAATTGGCCTGGCAGCGCCGGCAAACGTACATCTTCGAGCTCGACATCATCGGCTTGATTCCCGCCTGACTGATCGGGCGTGCCGCTGTGTATTCCGCCTGCGTCTGGCGCAATTTGAGTCCGGCTTGCGCTGTGCTGCTGGGAGGTGTTGGGCGTGTGGACATGGGTTCTCGACTGAGCTTGGCCTCGGGCAGATGACCGTGAACGTTTTCACGGTCAGCGAAGCCGCGATTGTCCCTTGATTCGCCTCGCTTCGCTGCCCAGGGGCGTGAATAATCTCACCCAAAGCTTTCAGTCACTCGTCTAAGTCGTTAATTTGAAAGACATTTCAACATCTTGAAGTTACGTTTAGTTCCAAAGCTAAGTCTTTGATTTGATTGCTTTTTCCGAGGAATCGAATTGACCCCCCTGGAGTGATGCGCTAAAGTGGCGAAAAGTGCATATTAGTGGGGATTTGTGGCGAGTATTGTGTTTCAAGGCCCTTCAGCCTTGACCTTGGATAACAAAGGGCGGCTCGCGATGCCGGCGCGCCATCGCGAGCTATTGGCCGCGATGGGCGTGAACCAGTTGACCGTGACCAAACACCCCGTGGGCTCGTTGATGATCTTCCCGCGCCCGGCGTGGGAGGCGTTTCGCGACCGGGTCGCCGCGCTGCCGATGGACGCGAGCGGCTGGAAGCGCGTGTTCCTGGGCAACGCGGTCGACGTGGAAATCGACGCCTCGTCGCGCGTCTTGATCGCTCCGGAATTGCGCGGGTCGGCGGGACTCACGCGCGACGTGATGTTGATCGGCATGGGCAGCCACTTCGAGTTGTGGGACGCAGCAGCGCACGCCGAACACGAGGCGCAAGTGATGCAGTCCGGCATGCCCGAGTCGCTGAAGAACTTCAGCTTTTGATGACCGCCACCGATCCATGGTCACACACCACCGTGATGCGAGACGAGGCGATCGATGCGCTCGTCACCGCGCTCGATGGCGTGTACTTGGATGCGACCTTCGGCCGCGGCGGCCACACGCGCGCCTTGCTGGCGCGCCTGGCACCGGGCGCGCGCGTGATCGCGCTTGACCGCGACCCTCAGGCGGTGGCGAGCGCGCTCGAAGGTCCGGCGCGAATCGACGACCCGCGCTTCTCCATCCACCATGCGCGGTTCTCACAAATGGCCGAGGTGCTGCGCGAGGCCGAGGTGCTGCGCGAGGCCGATGTGCTGCGCGAGGCCGATGTGCCACAGACAGCCAGCGTGACGCCACTGGCCGGCATCCTGTTCGACCTGGGCGTTTCATCGCCGCAGATCGACGATCCCATGCGCGGCTTCAGCTTTCGCTTCGACGCTCCCCTGGACATGCGCATGGACACGAGCAGCGGTGAAACGGCCGCGCAGTTGCTCGCGCGCGCCGACGAGCGGCAGCTCGCGTCAACGATCCGCGACTTCGGCGAAGAACGCTTCGCGGCGCGCATCGCCAAGGCCATCGTCGCGGCGCGCGAAACCGGCCAAACGCCGCGCAGCACCGGCGAACTGGCCAGCCTGGTGGCGCGCTGCGTGAAGACGCGCGAAGGAGCGCAGCACCCGGCGACGCGGACCTTTCAGGCACTGCGCATCGCGGTGAACGCCGAGCTCGACGAGATCGAGAGCGCGCTGCGCACGTCGCTCGATCTGTTGGCGCCGGGCGGGCGCTTGGTGGCGATCAGCTTCCACTCGCTCGAAGACCGCATCGTCAAGACCTTCATCGCCGGCGAAAGCCGCGACATCGTCGACCGGCGCGCGCCGTTCGCGCCCGGTGCCCCGCTGCGCCTGCGCGCAGTCGCGCGCATCAAGCCCGGGCCCACTGAAGTGCTGGCCAATCCGCGGGCGCGCTCGGCGGTGCTGCGCGTCGCCGAACGCACCGACGTGCCATGAACCGCGTCAACGTCGTGTTGCTGGTCATGCTGCTCGCTAGCTGCGTCTACCTGGTGCGCGTGTCGTACGAGTCGCGCCACCTGTTCGCCGAGCTCGACCGCGCGCGCGCCGAGGAGCGCACGCTGGGCAACGAACAGCAGCGCCTGCTCGCCGAGAAACAAGCGCAGGCGACACCGCTGCGCGTGGAGAAGATGGCGCGCGACAAACTCGCGATGCGCAACGCCACACCGGCCGTCACGCTTTACGTCAGCGCGCCGCAGTCCGCGGCATCGGCAGCGAGGGCGGTGCGATGAAGAACACACGGCGCGCCCCGCCGCGCGGCGCGGTGCCCAAGTCGCACCGCGTGATGTACGCGTCGAGCCCCTTGCTCGCGTCGAAAACGCCGCCGTGGCGCTCCAAGTTCCTGGTGCTGCTGGTCGCGCTCGGCTCGCTGGTGCTGCTGGGCCGCGCCGTGTACGTGCAGTGGATCGACGCCGCGTTCTTCCAGAAGCAAGGCGAGATCCGCTACGCGCGAACGCTCGAATTGCAGGCAAGCCGCGGCAGGATCGTTGACCGCAACGGCTTGATCCTCGCCTCCAGCGTTCCGGCGCCGTCGCTCTGGGCGATTCCGAAGGACTTCAACGCCGACAAGGCGCAGCGCCGGCGCCTGGCGAAGCTGCTCGACATGACGCAGGCCGAACTCGAAGACCGACTGGACGGCAACCCGAACTTCGTCTGGTTGCGCCGCCAGGTCGAAGATGGCATTGCCACCGAAGTGCAGACTATGGGCCTGAAGGGCGTGCACCAGGTGCGCGAGTACAAGCGCAAGTACCCCGAAGGCGAAGCGCTGGCGCAGGTGGTGGGCTTCACCAATCTCGAGCAGCAGGGGCAGGAAGGCATCGAGCTCGCGTTCCAGAAAGATCTGGCCGGGCGCAACGGAACGCGGCGCGTCATCAAAGACCGGCTCGGCCGCGTCGTCGAAGACGTGGGCGACAGCGTGGCGTCGGTGCACGGCCGCGACGTGCAGCTCAGCATCGATTCGAAGTTGCAGTTCTACGCTTACCAGCGGCTGCGCGACGCGGCGCGCGAACACAAGGCCAAGGCCGGCAGCGTGGTCGTGCTCGACGCCCAGAACGGCGAGGTGCTGGCGATGGTCAACTACCCGAGCTACACGCCGGGCCAGCAGCGCAAGCCCGGCACCGCGCCGGTGCGCAACATGGCGCTGACCGATACCTTCGAACCCGGCTCGACGATGAAGCCGTTCATCGCCGCGCTCGCCCTCGAAACCAAGCGCGTCACGCCCGACACCGTGATCCAGACTGCGCCCGGGCGCGTGTCCATCGGCAGCGCGACGATCATGGACGCGCACCCGCATGGGGCGCTGACGGTGAATGAAGTGATTCAGAAGTCGAGCAACGTCGGCACCGTCAAGATGGCGATGCAGATGCAGCCGCGCGAAATGTGGGAGCTGTACAGCCAGGTGGGCTTCGGCCACAAGCCCGACCTCAATTTCCCCGGCGCCGTGACCGGGCGGCTGCGCCCGCACAAGAACTGGCGGCCGATCGAGCAGGCGACGATGAGCTACGGCTACGGCTTGTCGACCAGCCTGTTCCAGCTGGCGCACGCCTACACCGTGTTCGCGCACGACGGCACGCTGTTGCCCAGCACGTTGCTGAAAGACTCGATTCCCGCCGCTGGTGTGAGCGTGATGTCGGCGCGCACCGCCGCTCAGGTGCGCCACATGCTCGCGCTCGCCACCGGCAAAGGCGGCACCGCGCCCAAGGCCCAGACGATGGGCTATTCGGTGGGCGGCAAGACGGGCACCGCGCACAAGCTGGAAGGCGGTGTCTACGTCGACAAGAAGTACCGCTCCTGGTTCGTCGGCATGGCGCCGATGGGCAAGCCGCGCATCATCGTCGCGGTGATGCTCGACGAGCCGAGCAACGGCAAGTATTTCGGCGGCGACGTCGCCGCGCCGGTGTTCAGCGAAGTCGTGCAACAAACGCTGCGCGCGCTCGCCGTGCCACCGGACCTGGACGTGAAGTCGCAGGTCATCGCGGCGCCGGCCGACGCCGTGGAGGAGAGCTTCTGATGGCGCTGACGCAGCTTGCCTCGATGCAAGCCGCCGTGCACTGGTTGCGCGAACGCGGCGTGCGTGCGCTGGCGAGCGACAGCCGGCGCATCGCGCCGGGTGACGCCTTCATCGCCTGGCCCGGCGCGGCGAATGACGCACGCCGTTTCGTTCGCGACGCGATGCGTGCCGGCGCGAGCGCCTGCCTCGTGGAAGCGCAGGGCGCGTCGGCGTTCAACTGGTCCGGCCTGGACGGCGTGGCCTGCGTGCGCGACTTGAAGCGCGAGGCCGGCGTCATCGCCAGCGCCTTCATGGGCGAGCCGAGCCGGCAGTTGACGATGCTCGCCACCACCGGAACCAACGGCAAGACCTCCACGGCGTGGTGGACGGCGCAAGCCCTGGCCGGGCTCGGCCGGCGCTGCGGCGTGATCGGCACCTTGGGCAGCGGCGTGCCGCCCGGCGCCGACGGCAGCGCCGCGGCGCTGAGCCCGACGGGCGTCGCGGCGTTTAGCCCGACGGGCCTAACGACGCCGGACCCGATCGCGCTGCACGCCACGCTGCGCGACTTCGTCGAACACGGCCTCGCGGCCTGCGCGATCGAAGCCTCGTCGATCGGCGTGGCAGAGCAGCGCTTGAACGGCACGCATCTGGACGTCGTGATGTTCACCAACCTCACGCAGGACCACCTCGACTACCACGGCTCGATGCAGGCCTATTGGGCAGCGAAGCTGAAACTGTTTGAGTGGCCGGGCCTGAAAGCGGCCGTCGTGAACGTCGACGATGGGCGCGGCGCGGTGCTGGCGGAGCAGTTGCGCGAACAGCCGATCGCCCTCTGGACGTACTCGGTGTGCGCCCCGGCGCGGCTGCGCGCGCAGAACATCCGCTATCGCGACGGCGGACTGTGCTTCGATGTCATTGAGGACTCACAGTGCCTCGAAGTCAGCACGCGCATGATCGGCGACTACAACGTCAGCAACCTGCTCGCCGTGATCGGCGGCTTGCGATCGCTCGACTTCAAGCTGGCCGACGTGGCGCGTGCCTGCGCGCACCTGAGCCCGGTGCCGGGGCGCATGCAGCGCGTGTTGCATGGCAACGAGCGCGGCAACGCGGCGCCGGATTCGGCCCACACTCCGGCAGCGCCCGCGGTGGTGGTCGACTACGCGCACACGCCCGACGCGTTGGAGAAAGCACTGACGGCGCTGCAACCGCTGGCGCGCCAGCGCGGCGGGCGGTTGTGGTGCGTGTTCGGCTGCGGGGGCAATCGCGATCCGGGCAAGCGCCCGCTGATGGGGGCGATCGCCGCGCGCCAGGCGCAGCAGGTGATCGTCACGAGCGACAACCCGCGCGACGAAGACCCGAGCGCGATCGTCGCGCAAATCGTCGCCGGCATGCCGCCGAACACGGCCCGGGCGATCGAGGAGCGCCGCGCCGCGATTGAATACGCGGTGTCGAACGCGAGCCCTTCCGATGTGATTCTGCTGGCCGGCAAGGGCCACGAGGACTACCAGGAAATCGCTGGCGTGAAGCGGCCCTTTTCCGACATCGAAGAAGCGCAGCGCTGCCTGGCCGCGCGGGGTGGTCTCCAATGATGACCTTGACACAAGCGCACGCGCTGCTGCCGCGCTCCACACTGGTGGGCGACGCCGCGTTGTGCGCGGGCATCGCCATCGAGCGCGTGCACAGCGACACGCGCAGCCTGCGCCCGGGCGATCTGTTCGTGGCGCTGCGCGGCGAGCACTTTGACGCGCATGATTTCCTCGCGGCCGCGAAAGCCAGCGGCGCCCTCGCCGCGTTGGCCGAACGTGGCCTGCGCGAAGCGGGTCTGCCGGGCCTGCTCGTCGCGGACAGCGCGCTCGCACTGGCCGAACTCGGCGGCGCTTGGCGCGCGCGTTTGCAGTTGCCGCTGATTGCCGTGACCGGCAGCAACGGCAAGACGACGGTCACGCAGATGATCGCCGCGATCCTGCGCGCCTGGCATGGCGACGAGTCGCTGTCGACGCAAGGCAACTTCAACAACCACATCGGTCTGCCGTTGACGCTGCTGCGGCTGCGCCAGGATTCGACTCTCTGGCACCGCGCGGCGGTCGTTGAGCTCGGCATGAACCACCCGGGCGAGATCGGCATGCTCGCGAACCTCGCCAAGCCGACGGTTGCGCTGGTCAACAACGCACAGCGCGAGCACCAGGAATTCATGGCCGGCGTGGAAGCGGTGGCGCGCGAAAACGGCACGGTGATCGAGGCCTTGGGTCCGCAAGGCGTGGCCGTGTTTCCGGCCGATGACGCCTACACGCCGCTGTGGCGCACGCTCGCCGGCAGCCGAAACGTGCTCACCTTCGCGCTCGACACCGCCGCCGCCGACGTGATGGGCCGAGCCGCATGGTCCGCGAGCGCGTGGACCGTCTCGCTGCGCACGCCGGCCGGCGCCGCGGAGCTGCGCCTGAAAGTGGCCGGCCTGCACAACGTGAAGAACGCGCTCGCCGCGGCCGCTTGCGCGCTGGCGGCGGGTTGCCCTTTGTTGGCGATCACGCAAGGCCTGCAGCAGTTCGTCGCCGTGAAAGGGCGCTCGCAGGTGCAGACCTGGCAGCGCGGCGGCGTGCCCTGCACGCTGATTGACGACAGCTACAACGCGAATCCCGACTCGGTGCGCGCGGCGATCGACGTGCTCGCCAGCCTGCCCGGGCCGCGCTGGCTGGTGCTGGGTGACATGGGCGAGGTGGGCGACGAAGGCGTGGCCTACCACCGCGAAGTCGGCGGCTACGCGGCGCAGCGGGGCATCGAGGCGCTGTGGACCGTGGGGAGTCTGTGCCGCCACGCAGCCGATGCGTTCCCGGGCGCGCGCCATTTCGGCGATGTCGACGGTCTGCTCGCCGCGCTGGGCGAAGCACCACCGTGCGCGTCGGCCCTGGTCAAGGGCTCGCGCTTCATGAAGATGGAGCGCGTGGTCGCCGCGCTGCTGGGCCAGGAGGGCGTACCGAATGCTGCTTAGCCTTTCGTGTCACAGGAGGCGAAATGCTGCTTAGCCTTTCGAGTCACAGGAGGCGAAATGCTGCTTAGCCTTTCGCAGTGGCTGACGACGCTGTCGCCGGAGTTCGGCTTCTTCCGCGTGTTTCAGTACATCACGTTTCGCGCCGTGATGGCGGCGCTGACGTCGCTGCTCATCGGCCTGGCTTTCGGGCCCTGGGTGATCCGGCGCCTCACGGCGTTGAAGATCGGGCAACCGATTCGCGGCTACGGCGTGGAAGAACACATCGCCAAGAGCGGCACGCCGACGATGGGTGGCGTGCTCATCCTCATCGGCATCGGCGTGTCCACCTTGCTCTGGTTCGACTGGAGCAACCGGTTCGTCTGGATCGTGATGGTTGTGACGCTGGGGTTCGGCGCGATCGGTTGGGTCGACGACTGGCGCAAAGTGGTGAACAAGAACCCGGAGGGCATGTCGTCGAAGGAGAAATACTTCTGGCAATCGCTGATCGGCCTGGTCGCCGCGCTGTACCTCGCGTTTTCAGTGAGCGAGACCTCGAACCTGCGCGTGCTCGAGCTGTTCCTGCGCTGGGTGCAAAGCGGCTTCTCGAACGACTTGCCGCCCAAGGCCGACCTGATCGTGCCGTTCTTCAAGACCATCAGCTATCCGCTGGGTGTGTTCGGCTTCATCTTGCTCACCTACTTCGTGATCGTCGGCGCGAGCAACGCCGTGAACCTGACCGACGGCCTGGATGGCCTGGCGATCATGCCGGTGGTGATGGTGGGCTCGGCGCTGGGCGTTTTCGCCTACATCACCGGCAACGCGGTGTGGAGCAAGTACCTGCTGTTCCCCTACATTCCCGGCACCGGCGAGCTGCTCGTGTTCTGCGCCGCGATGGCCGGCGCCGGCCTCGCGTTCCTCTGGTTCAACACCCATCCGGCGCAGGT
>JANOLA010000044.1:0-8770 GCA_031419535.1 Burkholderiales bacterium
GAGGTGTTGCGAAATCTGAACCTTTGGGAAGTGCTGCACCCCAAGGTCGTTTACGCGCAAAACATCGGGCACGCGTTTTCGATCGTTGCCAGCGGCAACGCCGAGTTGGGGTTGATCGCGGCCTCGTCGCTGGCGGGAGCCGGCAGCGACGCGGGAGGGAGTTCGTGGCCCGTTCCAGCGAACCTGCATGCGCCGATTCGCCAGGATGCGGTGCTGTTGCAGCGAGCCAAGAACAGCGCCGGCGCGCGCGCGTTTCTGGCGGAGCTGAAGAGCCTCGACGTGCGCAAGACGATAGCGTCGTTCGGCTACGCGTTGGAGTAGGGCAAACGTGCCGCTCGATCCCGGTCCCCTGTGGCTGACGCTCAAGCTCGCCGCGGCAGCGACGCTGCTGCTGCTGTTGCTCGGTTCGCCGCTCGCGTGGTGGCTGGCGAACACAAGGTCGCGCATCAAGGTCGTGGTCGAGGCAGTCACCGCCCTGCCTCTGGTGTTGCCGCCGACCGTGCTTGGCTTTTACCTGTTGCTGCTGTTCAGTCCGAACTCAGGCTTCGGTGCGTGGTGGGTGCAGGTCACCGACACCACGCTCGCGTTTTCATTCGCAGGCTTGTTGATCGCCTCGGTGCTCTACTCGTTGCCGTTCATGGTGCAACCGCTGCAACTCGCGTTTGAGGCGGTGGGCCGCGCCCCGCTCGAAGCGGCCGCGACGCTGCGCGCCTCTCGGCTCGATGCATTCTTCAGCGTCGCGTCGCCAATGGCTTTGCGCGGTTACCTCAGCGCCATCGTGCTGACATTTGCCCACACCATCGGCGAATTCGGCGTCGTGCTGATGGTCGGCGGCAACATTCCCGGGCAGACCAAGGTGATCTCGATCGCGATCTACGAACATGTCGAAACGCTGCAATACGCCACTGCGCATGTGCTGGCCGCGGGCTTGCTTGCGTTTTCGTTCGTCGTGCTGCTGTTTGTCTACACGATGAACCGGCGCTACCCGATGCAGGTGGGCTAAAGAGGCTGAGAGTCTTTCGATCATGCCCGCTCATCACGCCAGAAGGCGCCCGCTCGTCGTTGCAAATGCTCGCCATAGCCCGAGCTATGGCTGCGCTTTGCGCCTAGATCGGCCACCTTCTGGCGCGCTGCTCGGGCACGCCCGAAAAACTCTCAGCCTCTGACCCATGACCGCGCTGTCGCTCGACCTGCGCTTGAACTATCCGGGGTTCGAGCTTCGAGTCCGGCACGAAGGCGCGTTAGAGGGCATCACGGCCTTGTTCGGCCCCAGCGGTTCGGGCAAGAGCACGCTGCTGCGCTGCATAGCGGGGCTCGAGCCCGCTGTCACTGGGCGATTGCGCTTTGGCGATGACGTCTGGCTGGACGGCACGGCTGCGAAGGCGCTGCCTGCCCATGCGCGCGGCGTCGGCTTCGTGTTTCAGGACGCGCGCCTGTTCCCACACCTGTCGGTGTTGGGCAACTTGCGCTATGCCGACAAGCGCTCGCGCCACGTGAACGGCGCGACGCGCATCGGGTTTGACGACGTGCTGCAGGCGCTCGATCTGCCGAGCCTGCTGGAGCGCCGGCCGGCGTCTCTGTCAGGCGGCGAGCGCCAGCGTGTGGCCATCGGCCGCGCGCTGCTGACGCGCCCGCGGCTGCTGTTGCTGGACGAGCCGATGTCGGCTCTGGACGCAGCACGAAAGGCCGAAATCCTGCCGTACCTGGAGCGTCTGCCGGCGAGGTTCGGCGTTCCCGCTCTTTACGTCACGCACGACATTGACGAAGTCGCACTTCTGGCGACGCGCATGCTGATTCTGATGCGCGGGGAACTCATCGCCGCCGGGCCGATTCAAGAGATTCTGGAGCGCGCCGATCTGCAGCACGTGACCGGGCGCTTTGAAGCGGGCGTGCTGTTGACGACGCGCGTGGTGCGCCACGATGCCGACTTTTGCCTGACCTACCTGGACCTGCATGGCCAGGCCCTCGTCGTGCCACAGGCGAACGCTGAAGTCGGCAGTGCGATGCGGGTGCGGATCCGCGCGCGCGACGTTGCGCTGGCGCTGCGCCGACCCGAGGCTTCGAGCATTCGCAACGTGCTCGCCGGCACCTTGGTCGAGATCGCCAGCGACCCCGCCACACCCTACGCCGAAATCCTGATCGACATTCGCGGTGCCAGGCTGCGCGCGCGTGTGACGCGGCACGCCGTGGCCGAACTGGGGCTGAAGCAAGGCGGCCCCGTGTTCGCGCTCGTGAAGAGCATCGCGCTGGGGTGACAGAATCGCCGTCATGAGCAAGGCCTTCACGCGCGAGAGCGACGCGGCGCAGGACGACGACGAAGACGATGTCGCCGCGCCCGCATTGCCGAGCGGCGCGCGCAATTACCTCACGCCGCAGGGTTACGCGCGCCTGCGCGCCGAGCTGCTGGGGCTGCTCGACGACGAGCGCCCGAAGATCGTTGAAATCGTCTCCTGGGCCGCGAAGAACGGCGACCGTTCCGAAAACGGCGACTACCTCTACGGCAAGAAGCGGCTGCGCGAGATCGATCGGCGCATTCGTTTCCTCACCAAACGGCTGGACGTCGCCGAGGTGGCCGACCCGAGCGTGCACCACGGCAAAGACCAGGTGTTTTTCGGCGCGACGGTGACCTACGCCAACCAGCAGGGTGAACAGCGCAGTGTCACGATCAAGGGCGTGGACGAAGCCGACAGCCTGGCCGGCGAGGTGAGCTGGGTGTCGCCGGTGGCGCGCGCCTTGCTGAAGGCGCGAGTCGGCGACGAGGTTCAGTTGGTCACGCCCCGCGGGCTTGAGCGCATCGAAGTGACCGCCGTCGCTTACCCGGCGCCTTTGACGCCCGCTACGGCTTGACGCGTGCCACGCGCAGCACGGCGCTCGAGCGCTTCAAGGTGCGGATCACGTCGGCGAGCTGAAGCCTGTCGCGCACGCTCAGCACGAGATTCAATTCGGCGGTGGTTGCCGCTGCGTCATTGCCCATCTCGATGTGCGTGATGTCGGCCTCTGCCGCGCTCACCGCCGCGGCCACCTGGGCCAGCCCACCCTTGGCGTTGTGCAGCAACACGGTGACGCCCGTTTCGAACGGCCGGGCCAGTTGCTCGGCCCACTCCACGCCCATCCAGCTTTCGGGGTCGCGCTCGAACAGGCGTTTGCCGACGCTGCACTCCGCGGTGTGCACCAGCAGACCTTCGCCGCGCCCGAGGTAGCCGACGATGGCGTCGCCTGGGATCGGCCGGCAGCAACTCGCCAACTGCACTTGCGCACCATTGCTGCCGTCGATGACGATCAGGCCTTGCGAAGGCGTCGACTCGTCTTCGCCGTAGCGGCCCATCGTCAGCGTCACCGCATCGGGCTTCGCTCCGCTCTCGACCAGCAGGCGGGCCAGCCGCTTCGCGACAATCGTCGCGATTTTTCGACCCAGGCCGATGTCCACCAGCAAATCGGTCTGGTTGCGGTTGCCGCTCCAGCGCACCAGGGCCTGCCAGATCGGTGCGCCTTGCGCTCCGGAATCGGGGGTGTGCAGGCCTTCGGCCATCAGCGCGCGGTTCAAGAGGCGCTCGCCGAGTTCCTGCGACTCTTCCTGCTCCATGTTCTTCAGGAAGTGGCGAATCTTGGATCGGGCGCGACCGGTGCGAACGAAGTTCAGCCACGCCGGGTTCGGCCTGGCGCCGGCGGCGCTGATCACTTCGACCACATCGCCGCTGCGCAGCTCGGTGCGCAGCGCGACCGGTTCGCCGTTCACCTTGGCGGCGACGCAACGGTCTCCCACGTCGGAGTGAATCGCATAGGCAAAGTCGATCGGCGTCGCGCCGCGCGGCAGCGCGAGAATCTTCGACTTCGGCGTGAACACGTAAACCGCATCGGGGAAAAGATCGATCTTGACGTGTTCCAGGAACTCGCTCGCGTCGCGCGTTTCGTCTTGAATGTCGATCAGCGATTTCAGCCACAGCGTTCCCAGGCGCTGCGCTTCCTGCGCCTGCGCCGTGCTGCCGCCGTGGCTCTTGTACATCCAATGCGCGGCGATGCCTTTTTCGGCCACCGCGTTCATCGGCTCGGTGCGAACCTGAAACTCCACCGCGGTGCCCAGCGGGCTCACCAGCGTGGTGTGCAGTGACTGGTAGCCATTCGCTTTCGGGATCGCGATGTAGTCCTTGAAGCGACCGGGCAGCGGCTTGTAGGCCTGATGCAGTACGCCGATGGCGGTGTAGCACTCGGGCAGTGCGCCGACGACGACACGAAAGCCGAAGATGTCGCTCACCTGCGCAAAGGTGAGGTGCTTCTCGCGCATCTTGTGGTAAATCGAATACAGCGTCTTCTCGCGCCCGGCCACG
The DNA here is from genome assembly GCA_031419535.1 of Burkholderiales bacterium. Lineage (GTDB taxonomy): Bacteria > Pseudomonadota > Gammaproteobacteria > Burkholderiales > Burkholderiaceae_C > JAEMQF01. The sequence continues at coordinate 4,326 of JANOLA010000044.1, forward strand.
TGGGCCGGCATCTTGGCTTGGGCAAACGCACGCTCCACATCTTGCTGGATGCGGTTGAACACATCGCGCCGGTAGCCGCGTGCTTTCTGAACCGCCTTGGACAGCGCCTGGAAGCGCCAAGGGTGCTGGTGCTCGAATGAAAGCTCTTGCAGCTCGCGGTAGGTTTGGTTCAGGCCGAGGCGGTGCGCGATCGGCGCATAGATTTCCAGCGTTTCGGCGGCGATTCGGGCGCGCTTTGCCGGGGCGATCGCGTCGATCGTGCGCATGTTGTGCATGCGATCGGCGAGCTTGATGAGGATCACGCGAACGTCGCGCGCCATCGCCAGCAGCATCTTGCGGAACGACTCGGCCTGCGACTCCTCTTGCGTCGAGAACTGCAGCTTGTCGAGCTTCGTCAAGCCGTCCACCAGCTCGGCGGTGGGAGCGCCGAAGCGCTCGATCAACTCAGACTTGCTGACGCCGCAGTCTTCGATCGCGTCGTGCATCAGCGCGGCCATGATGGCCTGCACGTCGAGCTTCCAGTCGGCGCACAGGCCCGCGACGGCGATCGGGTGCGTAATGTAAGGTTCGCCACCGGCACGGAACTGGCCGAGGTGGGCTTCGTCGGCGAAGCGGTACGCTTCGCGAACATGCTTGACCTCGGAGGCGCTCAAGTAGTCGAGCTTCGCCGTCAACGCGGCAAATGACGCCGACGCGGCGTCGGCAGTGCCCGGCGGTGCGGCTGGCGCGCGCGTGCGCTTGGCCGGCCTGAAGGTCGGCTCTTGCACGATGGCGGTGGAGCGGCTGCTCATGCCGCGAATTTAGCGCGGATCGGCAGGGACTGCCTGTCATGAACGCAATTTGTCGCGCGTTGGGCACGCGCTTCACGGCCCAGCCGGTAGCCCCTGCGGGCCGCGCGGCGACGCCTCAACCTGGTTCAGATCGGTACCTTGCGCAGCATCTCGATGCCGACTTCTCCAGCCGCGATCTCGCGCAGCGCCGTCACGCCGGGCTTGTTCTTCGATTCGATCTTCGGTGCGTGCCCTTGGCTCAGCATGCGTGCCCGGTAGGTCGCGGCCAGCACGAGCTGGAAGCGGTTCGGAATCTTCACAAGGCAGTCTTCGACGGTGATGCGAGCCATGGGCAATTCCAGAGTTGACGGGGGTGAAGCAACGAGGCGGATTGAACGGTTCCAAGCGGGTCAATCCAAATCGAGGGCGGCGAACACGGCGGGCTTGCTGCGGCGCAGAGCGCTGTACTTGAGCCGCTGCGAGTGAACAATCGTTTTCAGGTCGAAAACGGCCGCCTCGAACAGGGCGTTGATTATAACGAAGTCGAAGTGCCGGGCCTGGGCCACTTCGACCCGCGCGTTGGCCATGCGCCGCTCGATCACCTCGGGCGGGTCTTCGCCGCGGCGGGTCAACCTCTGGCGCAGCTCGTCCCAACTCGGCGGCAGCACGAAGATCAGCACCGCATGCGCGAACAGCGTCTTGATCTGCAATGCGCCTTGCCAGTCGATTTCGAGCACCACGTCCTGGCCGCGCCGCAAGTCTTCTTCGATCGCGACGCGCGAGGTGCCGTAGAGGTGGCCGTGGACCTGCGCCCACTCGAAGAAGTCGTCATGCGCGATCTTGGCGCGAAACGTCGCCTCATCGACGAAGTGGTACTCGCGGCCTTGCCGTTCCTGGCCGCGCGGAGCACGCGTCGTGTGCGAGACCGACAGCACGAGATGGTGGTCGATCTCGAGCAGCGACTTGACGAGGCTGGACTTGCCGGCCCCACTGGGCGCGGCCACCACGAACAGATTGCCTGGTAACTCCATGCAGGCTGGCGATCCCATCGGCAAACACCGGGCAGCGGCTGGCCGCACGGCGTTTTTGATTTCGGTGGTGGAGAGGAGGAGGATCGAACTCCCGACCTTCGCATTGCGAACGCGACGCTCTCCCAGCTGAGCTACCCCCCCACGCGAGCCGCGAGTCTAACAAAGTCGGTGTCGCGCGGTTCACGAGCCTCGCGCCGTCCCGACGATCGTTGACAATCGCGGCCGTCCCCGACCAAACTCTCGGCGCACCACGAGGACCTCCATGACTTCATTCGATCCCGTCTGGCTGGAGAGGCAGTACAACGCCCGGGCTTCGATTCCCGAGCACCCAGAGATCTTCGAGCGCTGGGCCCGAGCGTCGGCGCTGGCGCGTGACAAGTCGGTGTGCCAGATCGATTTGCGCTACGGCGGCGGCCCGAATGAAACGCTCGACGTCTTCGTGCCTCGGGTGGAAAGCGCGCCGATCCTCGTGTTCATCCACGGCGGCTACTGGCGCTCGCTCGACAAGCGCGACGTCTCGTTCGTCGCGCCGTCCTTCATTCAAGACGGTGCCATGGTCGTGGTGCCGAACTACGCGCTGTGCCCGAGCGTGACGATCGATCAGATCGCGCTGCAGCTGGTGAACTCGCTGGCTTGGGTCTACCGCAACGCGGCGGCTTACGGCGCCGACCGGAACCGGATTGTCGTCGCCGGCCACTCGGCCGGTGGCCACCTGACGGCGATGCTGCTGAGTTGCCTGTGGCGCAAGGTGGCTGCGGACTTGCCTGCCGATCTGGTGAAGTCGGCGCTGTCGATCTCGGGTCTGTTCGACCTCGATCCCTTGCGCCACACGCCGTTCCTGAAAGACGACTTGCGGCTCACCGAAGCGTCGGCGCGGCGCCTGAGCCCGGCGTACTACCCAGCGCCAAAGGGGGTCCTGAACGCAACGGTCGGCGCCCTGGAGAGCGAAGAGTTCTTGCGCCAGAACGAGTTGATCCGCGTTCGCTGGGGCACGGCCGCGGTGCCGGTGTGCGAGCGCATTCCGGCGACGAATCACCTGAACGTTCTGCACGACTTCGCCGACTCGAATGGCCGTCTGCATCAACTGGCGGTGCAGCTTCTGGGTCTGGCACAGCCACGCAAAGCTTCGGCAGTTGCCGCCGCTTGATTTATCTCATTGAGTTTGCCAATCCCTCGAATTGTTCGATTGAATTTGCACGACACCGCGCGGTGGAGTAAGGTACGGCCCCTGCCGCAGCCGCGCAGCCACTTTCTCAACGACAGGAGATTCAAATGGGATTGAAAGGATCGAAGACCGAGCAGAACCTGAAAGACGCCTTTTCCGGCGAATCGCAGGCCAATCGGCGCTATCTGTATTTCGCAGGCAAGGCCGACATCGAAGGCCAGAACGACGTTGCCGCGTTGTTCCGCTCCACCGCCGAAGGTGAGACCGGCCACGCGCACGGGCACCTCGAGTTCCTCGAGGCCGTGGGCGACCCGGCCACCGGCCTGCCCATCGGCTCGAGCCGCCAGAACCTGAAAGCGGCCGTTGCCGGCGAAACCCACGAGTACACCGACATGTACCCGGGCATGGCCAAGCAGGCGCGCAGCGAAGGCTTCGACGAAATTGCCGACTGGTTCGAGACCCTGGCCAAGGCCGAGCGTTCGCACGCGAACCGCTACCAAAAGGCGCTTGACGCGCTGGTCGACTGACCCGCCCCAACGCTGACCGAACAAGGGGCTTCGCGCCCCTTGTTCATTCAAGAATCGGAAATCCATGAGCAATCGAGAAGGCAACCTCGAGGCACCGACACGCCACCCCATCGACTGGAAGAACCCCGCTTTCTACGACGAAAGCGCGGCCCTGGCCGAGATGGAGCGCGTGTTCGACGTCTGCCACGGCTGCAGGCGCTGCGTGAGCCTGTGCCGCTCGTTCCCGACGCTGTTCGATCTGGTGGATGCCACGCCGGACGGTGAGGTGCACGGCGTCGACAAAAAGGCGTATTGGAACGTCGTCGACCAGTGCTACCTGTGCGACCTGTGCTACATGACGAAGTGCCCCTATGTGCCGCCGCACCCGTGGAACCTCGACTTCCCGCACCTGATGCTTCGCGCCAAGGCGATCAAACACAAGGCGGGCAACGTCGGCGCGGCCGAAAAGTTTCTCGCCTCGACCGACGTGCACGGCCAGTTCGCCGGCATTCCGATCGTCGTGCAGGCGGTAAACGCGATCAACAAGACGAAGCCGGCGCGCAAGCTGATGGAGAAGGCGCTCGACGTGCACCGCGACGCCTGGATGCCCGAGCTGGCCACGAAGCGCTTTCGCTGGAGTGCCGCCAAGAAAGGCGCGGCAACGATCGTCAAAGATGGCGCGCGCAGCCCCGGCAAGGTGGCGGTGTTCGCCACCTGCTTCGTCAACTACAACGAGCCCGGCATCGGCCACGACCTGCTCAAGTCGCTCGAGCACAACCAGATTCCTTACGTGATCGTCGAGAAGGAAAGCTGCTGCGGCATGCCCAAACTCGAACTCGGCGATCTGGAAGGCGTGGCGCGGCACAAGGAAATCAACATCCCCGTGCTCGTGAAGTACGCGCGTGAGGGCTATGCCATCGTCACGGCGATTCCGTCGTGCACCTTGATGTTCAAGCAGGAACTGCCGTTGATG
>JANOLA010000045.1:0-4923 GCA_031419535.1 Burkholderiales bacterium
CGACCTGGGCGAGGCCGCCGCGCAAACGCCCGACGAGGATGCGGCAGAAGTCGAAAATGCGCTCGCTCACGGTGCCCGCGTTCATCACATTCGCCGCGAACACGAACAGCGGCACGGCGAGCAGCACGTAGCTGTTGTACAGGCCGTTGCCCACTTGTTCGGCGAGCAAACCGAGGTCCTGGCGCTTCACGATCAGGTAGGCCGCGCCGGACGCCAACATCGAAAAGCCGATCGGCAGGCGCAGCAGCATGCCGGCGAGCAACACGCCGCCCAGGGCCCACAGCGCCGCGGTCATGGAGCGGTCATCGGGCCACGACGGCGTCGTCCAGATCGTGGCCGTTCGCGGCACGCCAGGTCGCCCACGCGCTGCGCAGCACGATCGAGACGAGCAGCGCGACGAACGGCAGGAACACGAGCATGAAGGACAGGCCGAGCACGGGCGTGCCTTCGCGCTTCATGAACTGCACATAATCCCAGCAGCCGGGCAGCGCCCAGGCCGCCAAGCCACCGAGCATCAGGTGGCCGGCGATGCGCATCGCGCGGCGCGTGCGCCGGCCGGCGGCGTTCCAGAGCAAATCGAACGCCACATGTTCACGCTCGCGCACGATGAAGGCCGCGGCCCACAAGATGGCCCAGATGTAGAGCACCACGGCCGCCTCATCGGTCCACGGCAAGGGCCGGTTGAAGACAAAGCGCGCGCCAATCTGGACGAGGAAGACGACGAACAGGGCCGCGAACAGCGCCGCGCCAACCAGGTCGGCAACTCTTCGGGCCCAGTGGCGCATCACTTCACCGCGTTGATGCGCTCCAGCATGCCCTTGGACCAGGCCTTGGCGATGTCGGACGCGGCGTAGGCCGATTGCACCGCCTTGCGGAACGCATCGACGTCAGGCGTCGTGACTTGCAGGCCTTGCTGCTTGAAGAACTCGACGATTTGCGCGTCTTCCTTCAACCGGTTTTCGTTGTTGTACTGCGCCGCCGCCTGCGCCGCGGCTTTGAGCTTGGTTTTCTGTGCGGCGCTTGCGGCGTTCCAGGTCTTGCTGGAAATCGCGATGAAGAGCGAATCGACCAGGTGATGCGTCAACACGAGTTGTTTGGTGACCTCGTAAAACTTGGCCGCGCGCACCGTCGGCAGCGGGTTGTCCTGGCCGTCGATCGTGCCGGTCTTCAGTCCCAGGTAAACCTCGCCAAAGGCCAATGGCGTGGCCGTGGCGCCGAGCGCCTCACCGAGGAACAGCCACTCCTTGCTGCCCGGCATGCGCAGCTTCACACCTTTCAAGTCAGCCGGTGTGCGCACGTTGCGCACCTCGCGCAGGTTCAGCTCGCGCGTGCCCAGGTAGGCGGTGGCGAGCAGGGTCACGTCCATCTTCTCGGCAACCAGCTTGAACAGCTCCTCCCCGATCGGGCCGTTGAACACCTTCTGCTGGTGCTCCGGGTCGCGGATGATGTAGCCGGCCGTGAAGATGGAAAACTCGGGCACGAGCTTGGCGATATCGAACGCCGAGATCGACGCAAGTTCCAGGTTGCCGCGGGCCATGGCCGCGGGTTCGGCGCCTTGCTTGAACAGCGAAGCGTTCAGGTTGATCTGCACGTCGAACTCGCCCGGCGCGCTTTTGTCGAGCGACTCCTTGAAGACCGTCCACATCTTGGCGTGCCAATCGTCGGGCACGGCGGGAGTGGAGATGCGCAAAGGCGCCTTGCCTTGGGCGTGCGCTGAGCCAGGGTGGCCGAGCGCCAGGCACCCAAGCGCAAGGGGGACAAGCGCAAAGGCGAACACGCCAATCAAGGCAGTCAGAAAGCGCATTGCAGCATTCGGCTTCATGGCAAATCCCGTCGTGGGTCTCGGCGACACGCCGCTCGGCGCGCGAACGGCGCAGTCTAGCTGGCGCGCGCATCGGCCAATTCAATCAGGCGCGAGGTTTCCCCGCCACCACTTTGCGCGCCGAGCGCACACGTTGGGCGCGCGGCGGCGCACTCTCGGCCGCCTCGGCCAACGCCGTCCCGATCAAGGCATCGGCCATCCACGTCGCGATGCGTTCCGCTTCCCGGTTCGACGCACCCCAGATGTCTTTCAGAACAATCACCAACTCAAAGCCGTAAACCACCGACAGTGCCTTGTGCAGCCGCTCGTGCGCGGCCTTGGGCAGTTGCGCCTTCAGCGGTGCCAGTGCGCGTTCGAGGATGCGCACGCGGTGGCCGCGCCGGTAGGGTTCTTCTTCGAGGTGGCCGGCGCGCTCCAGCGCCCACTGTTCGAGCGAAAGCTGCACGGCAGCGCGCATCTGCGGCTCGAATTCCTTGAAGCGCGGGAAGGTCTGCTCGAAGAGTTCGCGCACGCGCTGCCGGCCGTCGGGTGCGGTGGAGGCAAACGCGCGCACCGGGCCGAGCGAGGCGTGCATCACCGCGGTGACGAGCGAGCCGCGGCTCTGAAAGTAACGGTACGCCGTGGCGCGCGAGACGCGCGCGCGCAGCGCGACTTCGGCCACCGACGGGATGTGCCCGTCTTGCTGGATCATCACCATCGCGGTATCGAGCAGCAGCTTGAAGGTGGCCGCCTTCACGCCGCGTTCGGGCGCTTCGGGCGCAACGCTCAGCGCATGTTTCGGTCGGGCCATTCGGGTTTGTCCGGGGTTCGCGGTCGCGGTTCTGGGTTGCCGAACCCGGCGCGCGGACCGTATGATGCCTGCGTCCAGATTTGAGACGCAAGTCTTATTTTCGGGCGCTGACTCTACCCCACCCACTCAACCCCACCACCCGAGCCGCTGCGCGTTTGCGGGCCCTGGCTCGCCGGAGATCGCCCAATGCGCTTGGCCAGTTGGAACTGGGGCGGACGAATGCACGCCGGCACGGTGTCTGCCGACGGGCGCGAACTCACGCCGCTGGCCGTGGCCGATGCATCGCGCGGTGCCTTGGGCCTGGTTCAATCGCTGGTGCGCGGCGAGCCCTTGCCTGCCGCGAGCGGCGCACGCCTGCCGCTGGCCGCCGTGACGCTGAACGCGCCGTTGCCGAAACCCTTGCGCGGCCTGTGGTGCGTGGGCCGCAACTACCGCGCGCACGCGCAGGAACTCGCGACCACGGTGTTCCGCGACGTGCTGCCCAAACAGGACGCGCAAAACGACAGCTGGCCGATCGTGTTCACGAAAGTGGCTGAGTGCGTGATCGGCCCGCACGATGTGGTTCGCTTGCCGGGTGCTGCCGTGTCGAGCCAGATCGATTACGAATCCGAACTCGCCGTGGTCATCGGCCGTGGCGGGCGCGACATCGCGCGTTCACGTGCGCTGGACCATGTGTTCGGCTACACCATCGTCAACGATGTGACCGCGCGCGACGTGCAGGTGCGCCACATGCAGTGGGACCTGGGCAAGAGCTTCGACACGTTTTGCCCGATGGGGCCGTGGATCGTGACTGCCGATGAGATCGACGGCCGAACCGTGCGTGTGCGCGGCTGGGTCACGCCCAAGGGCGGCGCGAGCGAGCTGCGCCAGGACGCGACCACACGCGACATGATTTTCGACATCCCCACGCTGATCGAAACCTGCTCGCGCGGCATCACGCTCCACCCCGGCGACATCATCGCCACCGGCACCCCCGCCGGCGTGGGCATGGGCTTCAAGCCGCCGAAGTGGCTGGGTGCGGGCGACACGGTGCGCATCGAGATCGAGGGCATTGGCTCGATCGAGAACCGCTTCGAGTTCGACTGACAAGCTCAACAAACGCAACACTCCGCCATGGCACTGCACAGCATCGACCGCATGCTCGTCGAAGACGACGGCGAAGGCGACGCCGTGGTCTGCATCCACGGTCTGGGCGGCACCTCCAACACCTGGACACCGCTGATGCCGGCTCTGGCCAGGTACCGCGTGCTCCGGCCAGACATGCCGGGCAGCGGGCGCTCGAATGTGGAAGGGCCTTTGTCGATTGCGCGCTTCGTCGAAGCCGTGGCGTCCGCTTGCGCGCGCCTGAACGTGAAGCGCGCGCATTTCTTGGGCCACTCGCTGGGCACCATTGTTTGCCAGCACCTGGCGCTGGCGCACCCGAAACTGGTGCGCAGCCTGGCGCTGTTCGGCCCGGTGCATGCGCCGGGCGACACCGGCCGCAACGCCATTCGCGCGCGCGCCGCGATGCTGCGCAGCGCCGGGGTCGCGGCCATGCACGACGTAGCACAGGCGCTGGTGGCCGGCGCGCTCTCGGCCGACACGCGCCAGCGCCAGCCGCTGGCCGTGGCCTTTGTGCGCGAGAGCCTGCAACGTCAGAACCCCGATGGGTATGCGCGCACCTGCGACGCGCTGGCCGACGCGCAACCCGCCTCGGTGGAACGCATCGACGTCGGCGCTTTGCTGGTGACGGGCGACGAAGATGCTGTCGCGCCGCCACAAGCGGTGCGCACGCTGGCCGGGCGCTTCAAGGACGCGCGCGTCGTCGTGCTGCCGCGCTGCGGCCACTGGACGCCGATCGAGCGCGCCGAAGAGTGTTCGCGCGAGCTCGCCGAATTCCTCGCCCGGCATCGCTGAGCGACATCGAGCCGCAGCGCGCCACTCGAGCCACACCCAGCCGCCCTGCGCCGCAGCCCCGCGAAGGACACCCCCCATGGCCGACGTTTTGTTCACCAACGCCCGCATCTTCGACGGCGGCGGCGAAACGCCGTTCAATGGCGAAGTGCTGGTGCAAGGCAACAAGATTTCGCGCGTGTTTCGCGCCGGCCAGGGCGCGCGTTCGCTGCCCGTCGGCGGCACGCAAGTGATCGACGCCGCGGGCGCGTTCCTGATGCCCGGCATGGTGGAAGCGCACACGCACTTCTCGTGGAACAACCAACCGAGCCTGGACGCGATCCAGCGCATGCCGCCCGAAGAACACATCCTGTGGTGCGCCAGGTGGCCAAGAAGTACCTCGACATGGGCTGGACCAGTTGTGTCGGCGCAGCCACCG
>JANOLA010000046.1:0-10454 GCA_031419535.1 Burkholderiales bacterium
GAATGTCGGGCAAGCGGCTGACCTTGGGTGGCCGAATCAGATCGGGCATGGTCCAGGGCTGGCGCAGCACATGCACGACGTAGAACTTGTAGCCGTACAGGTCGAGCTTGACGGCGCTCCAGGAATGCGAGTCGATGCGGCTATGAAAGTAGTCGGTCAGTTGCTCGGCAGTCAAGGCGTCGATCTGCCAATCAAAGTGCTTGCCCATGGTGCGGATGGCGCGGGCGTAGGCATCGATGGTCTTGGGCTGCATGCCTTTGAGCTCGAGGTGCTTCAACAGGCTGTCGTAGCGCCGCTCGAACGCGGCAGGGGCGTCGGTCAATGGGATCACGGTGAGCTTCCTTCGGTGATGATGAATTGCACAATCAGGCCGCCAGAATTGACGACGTGACCATGCAAATTACACCGTGGGAAGATGGGCGGCGTTGCTCCGCGTAGCGGCTTCGTCCAACCCTTCGCTCCAGCCGACGTGCTACGGCCTGCGGCCTTCGCACGCGGCTGAGCTCAAACGTTCGGCGTCACAAGAGCGGGCATCCGTACCATGAAGCGTCTCTCGTTCCTATTCGTCGCGTTTGCCCTCGGTGCCTGTTCCACGCAGCACCCCTCGCCGTCGCAGTACCGTGACCAAGAGCAGCGCGAGATCAAAGCGCTTTCTCCCGAGGAGGTCTCCGATCTTCTCGCTGGCAAAGGTATGGCCTTTGCCAAGGCTGCTGAACTCAACGGCTATCCCGGTCCTGCGCATGTTCTCGAACTTGCGGCACCACTGCAGCTGTCGCCAGAGCAGCGCGCCCGAACCGAGGCGCTCTTTGAGCGCATGAATTTGCAGGCACGTCACCTTGGCGCGCAACTGGTTCAGGCCGAGCGGGAACTCGACGCCTCGTTTCGCGAGCACCGCGTCACCGCAGAGCTATTGGCGCAGCAGCTGGAGCAAGTGGCAGCGCTTCAGGCGAAGGTTCGCAATGCACACCTACACGCACATCTCGAGCAGACCACAATTCTTTCCGCCGAGCAGACCGCCAAGTACATTGGCCTTCGCGGCTACTCCAAGCACCATGCTGAACACGGCGCGCACAAATGACGCCGAACCCTGCGTTCCAGCCGACGCGCTCCGGCCTGCGGCCTCCGCGCGCGGCTGAACGCGAACGTTTGCCGCCCCAAGAGCGAGACCATTGGGTGCCTTGGCCCTTTCCATTGGCAAGCCTCCGCGCTTACGCCACCGCACTTCAAGCGCTCTACCCGCGGCCTTTGTCGCTTGCAGGGGCCGAAAAGTATGAAGGGTGAGCTGTGAAGCTTTAGGGCCCGCAGGTCGAGTAGACTCGCGCGGCGCCAAAGTTCAAGGAGACCAATGCCCGACCTCGACAGCATCTCGCTTTGGCGGATCAGCGACTTCGAGGCGCTGCGCAAGACGATGGCTTCGGCGTCGCACGCCGCGCTGCGACGCCAGACCCTGATTTCAACGACGCTCCAGGCCGAACTGCGGTTGATGGATCGGCGCCACGACGGCGCCGACGCGCTGGAAGCGATTGCCGCCTGCGTGCGGCTGCGCGAGTCGGCGCTGATCTATCTGCAATACGGCGACCGGATCTGGCCCGTTACGCTGTTCCCCGGCGAAATGCTGTACCACTCGCCGCGCAGCCTGTTGCAGGGTGGCGGCCGCGCGATGCGCGCGGTCAAGCTGATCGACGTCGAACCGGCGGTGGCCCGCCCCCCGGGCCATTGGATGCACGACCGCATCGCGAGGGCGGATTTCTATCACCCGCTCGTGCCGGCGCTGTGGTCGCTGGCGCTGCAAGGCCCACGCGGCCAGCTGTTGACCGAGATTGGCGGCACCGCGGCGTACCGCGCGCTGCGCAGCCTCGTTGGGCAAGACCTGCTGATCCCGGGCGCGGTGGGCCCGGCGGCCGAGCGGCTGCGCCGCGAGACCACGCCGCTGCGCAAGATCGCCAAATGGCCGGGCATGAGTGTCGAGCGTGCGAGCCGCATGCTCAATGCACTGTACCTGTCGTCGAACCTGATCGTTAGCCGCACCCACCACACGGCGCGCCCCGGCATGTGGGAGTGGCTGCTGGGCCGCAGCAAGCATTGAGACTCGCGCGACTGGCGTGCAGCCCCATGTCCCACCCACCCCTGCCCGCCACGTTCCAACGCCTGGCCGGCGCCAACCTCGCGGCGCAGTCGGCCGAGCAGATCAGCCTCGCGGCGGTGCCGATCGTCGCGGTGCTAACGCTCAGTGCCGGGCCGGGCGAGATCGGTTTGCTCGCGACGGCGCAGACGCTGCCGTTCCTGCTGCTGTCGATTCCCGCGGGCCTGCTGGCGGACCGCTGGTCGCGCCGGCGCCTGATGGTCGTGGCAGAGTTCCTGCGCGCGGCGTCGCTGCTGGCGCTGTTGTTCGGTGCGCTGACGGGGCAACTTTCGCTTGCGCTGCTGGCCGTGCTCGGCTTCATCGGCGCGGCGGGCACCGTCGGCTTCAGCGTCGGCGCGCCCGCACTCGTGCCCTCGCTCGTGCCGAGTGCATCGCTGGCGGCGGCGAACTCGCGGCTCGAACTCGCGCGCAGCATCGCGTTCGCGGCCGGCCCGGCGCTCGCCGGTGCGCTGGTCGCGTGGTCGGGGGCGGCATCGGCGTTCGTGCTCGCGACAATGCTTTCCGTGGCCGCGGTGGCGCTGCTGCTGCGCCTGCCCGAGGCGCCGCCTGGCCCGGTGCGCACGCGCCACGTGATGGAAGAGCTGCGTGACGGCGCGCGCCTCGTGTGGCGCCACCCCTTGCTGCGGCCGATCCTGTTCACCGCGATCGCCTGGAACATCGCGTGGTTCGTATTGCAGGCCGCCTACGTGCCGTACGCCATGCGCAGCCTCGGCCTGGACGCCAGCGGCGTCGGTGTCACGCTCGCGTGTTACGGCGCGGGCATGGTGGTGGGTGCACTGTTTGCGTCGCGTGTGCTGCGCGCGTTGCCGTTCGGCCGCGCGATCCTGGTCGGCCCGTTCACGTCGGTCGCGGCCTCGTTCGTGATGGCCGCGACCTTGCTGTGGCCCACCGGCGTGCTCGCGGCGCTGTCGTTTTTCATGTTCGGCGCCGGGCCGATCCTGTGGGCGATCACGTCGACCACGCTGCGCCAGACCGTCACGCCCGGCGCCATGCTCGGCCAGGTGTCGGCCATCTTCCTGACGGTGAACTCGGGCGTGCGGCCGATCGGCGCGGCACTCGGCGGCGCGATCGGCGCGGCCTACGGCGAGCCGGCGTGCCTGGTTCTCGCGGCGCTGGTCTTTTGCGTGCAGGCGGGGGTGATAACGTTCTCTCCGGTGCGTACCCTGCGCAGCCTGGCGGACGCGGCGCGCTGACGGCGCAGTGGCGGCGAGTCAGCGCCGCTTTCCAGCAACGCGCCCGGCGAACAGCACGCCCAGCGTGGAGCAGGTGCCGGTGACCAGCCAAGTCCACTGCCAACCGCCGGACGTGCTCGCCACCCACGCCACCAGCGGAGGCCCGGCGAACTGGCCGAACGCCGACCACTGCTGCACCCACCCGGCGGTCGTCGCGAGCGTCTGCTCGCTCGGTGCCAGATGCACCGCGAGCGCGAACAGCGTCGCGGGGATCAAGCCGCCGCACATCGAGAACACGAGCACGGCGGCGTAGCGCAGCGTGGGTGGCAGGCCGGAGGCCGCATCGCCGGCGAACGCACCCAGCGCGGCGAGCCCCATCACGATAAAGCCGATGCGCAGCAACCGCGCCGGTGCGGCGCCGCGATTCAGCCAGCGGCCCGCCGACAAGTTGCCGATGATGTTCACCGCCGCCGCGAGCGCGCTCAGCAAGCCCAGCATCGCGGCCGACAGCCCGACCTGCGCGGCGATCACCGGCAGGAAGCCGATCACCGCCAGCCACTGCCCGGCGTAAAGCGCGAACATCATCGCGGCGAGCCAGATGCCTCGCACCGCGAGCGTCTGGCGCAGCCGCAGCAGCCACGACGATGGCAGCGCGATGCGCGCTTGGCCACTCTGCGCCGGCGCTGGCACGGCGCGCGCGAGCCAGAGCGCCATCAGCGCCGATGCGCCCGCGAGCAGCCACCACCAGGCGCGCCAACCGGCGAGCGAAATGCAGATCGGCCCGAGCAGCAGCGCGAGCGTCGTCGCGAACGGCATGTAGGCCGACCAGAAGCCGAGCATCGTTCCCATGCGCGCCGGCGCGACGAGCTGGCGCACCAAGCCGGGAGCGGGCAGCACGACGAGCAGAAAGCCGAAGCCCTCGAGCGCACGCAGCGCCATCAGCGCCGGCACGTCGCGCGCCCAGCCGCCGAGCGCACTCGCGAGCGCCAGCACGAGCAGCCCGCACAGCATGCTGCGGCGCAGCCCCAGGGCGTCTGCGACGACGCCGAATGCGACGCCCACGCTCATTCCCGCGACTTGCACGAGTGACAACAGAAAGCCCGCCTGCAGCAACGTGAGGCCGAGCGCGTCTTGCAGCGCCGCGATCGCCGGCGGGAGCTTGCCCACGTGCAAGGCCGCGCACACTCCGGCGAGGATGACAACGAGCGCCGGGTCGATGAAGACGCGTGAAGGCAGGGAGGCGGCAGTCATCGGCCCGGGAGTGTGCCAGCAAGGCGCGGCGCGCTCGTCCGACCGCACAATCGCGGCCGTGACGTCACGACCCTGCGATCCACCGCCGCAGTTGTTAGCTGCACCCGACCTGCGGGCCGCGAGTGGCATCGGCCCGCAGCGCCGCCGTTTCTCCGCTGCGCTGCTCGGCGCCTTCGCATTGCAAGGCGGCGCCGGCTGCGCATGGCTGCCATTTCGCGATCAACCCCAGCGCGACCCACCCCGGCAAGCCTGGGAGCAGCGCCTGCAAGGCCACACGCTCGCACTGCTCGGCGAGGTGCACGACAACGCCGAGCACCACCGCCAGCGCAGCGCCATCTTGCGGCGCGCGCTCGAGGCCGGCTGGCGCCCGGCGCTCGTGATGGAGCAGTTCGACATTGACCGCCAGCCCGACATCGACCGCAGCCGCCGCGAGCGCTCGCTCGACGCGCCCCATCTGATCGCGAGCGCCGGTGCGGCGCGCGGCTGGAACTGGGACTTCTACGCGCCGGTCATTGCGCTCGCCTTGCAGTTCGATCTGCCGCTGCTCGCCGGCAACCTGCCGCGCGCAACGGCCGCGAGGCTGTCACGCGAGAGCCACGAGCAGGTGTTCGGCGCGCAGCGCACGCGCGAGCTGGGCCTGCACGAAGCGCCCGACGCCGCCTGGCAAGCCGCGATGGAGCGCGAAATCGATGCTGGCCACTGCGGCGCCTTGCCGCGCAGCGCGCTGGCCGGCATCGCCCGCGCCCAGTTCGCGCGCGACGCCGTGATGGCACGCCTGCTGCTCGACCACGCGGCGCGCGGCGCGGTGCTGCTCGCCGGCACCGGCCACGTGCGGCGCGACATCGGCGTGCCGCGTTGGTTGACGAATCTCGCGGGCTTGCAGGCGCCGCCCGGCGCCGCCTCGGAGCCGACCAGGGTGGCGCAGCACGTGCTCGCGGTCGGCTTTGTAGAAGCGGGCAACGAGTTGCCCGCGCCGAACCAGTTCGACGCCATCGTCGCCGCTCCGCCGGCCGAACGCGAAGACCCTTGCAAGGCCTTCAAGGCCCGGCCGGCGCCGGGCGGCGGCTGACACCGCCAGCGCCGCATCCAGCCTCGAATCTCCATCGACCACCGCCACCGCGAACACTCTGGCGAAAAACCGAATGCCGGCGTGGGCCATATGATGCTCCCCGGCGAGTGGACAGGCGTGCAGGATGCCAGCCGAGTCGCCGTCCGCCGCATCGGAAAAGACAAGGCAAGTCCCCGGCACGCTTCAGGAGCAGAGATGGGTACGTTGAGCGGAAAAGTCGCCTGGATCACCGGCGCAGGCAGCGGCATCGGCCTGGCCGGTGCCCAGGCGCTCGCGCAGGCGGGCGCGACCGTCGTGATGTCGGGCCGGCGCGAGGACGTGCTGGCGCAGGAGGCGCGGAACATCCGCTCCAGCGGCGCCAGCGCCGACGTGGCTGTGCTCGATGTGTCCGACGCGCAGGCGGTGAAGAAGGTCGCCGAATCGATTCTGGCCAAGCATGGCCGGATCGACATCCTGCTCAACAGCGCCGGCCTGAACACGCCCACGCGCCTGTGGAAGAACCAGAGCGTCGCCGGCTGGCGCGAGGTGGTGGGCATCAACCTCGACGGCACGTTTTACACCGTGCACGCGGTGCTGCCGGCGATGCGCGAGCGCAAGGACGGGCTGATCATCAACGTCTCGTCGTGGGCCGGCGTGTTCCATCCGAAGCTCACCGGCGCCGCCTACAACGGATCGAAGCACGCGGTGACGGCGATGACGGAGACGATCAACATGGAAGAAGGCGTGAACGGGATTCGCGCCTGCGCCCTCTGCCCCGCCGAAGTGGCCACGCCGATCATGGACCGCCGGCCCGTACCGCCCAGTGCAGCGGACCGCGCGCGCATGCTGCAACCCGACGACCTGGGGGCGACGGTTCGCTTCATCGCCGAGATGCCGGCGCACGCCTGCGTGAACCAGATCATCGTCAGCCCGACCTGGAACCGCATGTACATCGAAAATCTCTGACCTGGCGGGGGCGCCCCTCCCCTCCCCGCCTCGTCCTGGTCCGCCTACCTCCATTCTGCTCAACGAATCCCACCCATGGTGAATTGGCTCTTCAACAAACCCGGCGCCACGCGCGCCGCACCCGCCGCACCGCAGGCCGCGCGCAGCGCACCCGTGAAGACCGGGCCGACGCCGCAGCAAAAGGCCGAAGCGAAGGCCGAGGCGAAAGCGAAGCAACTCGAAGAAGCGCGCACGCAATGGGCCCCGCGATTCCAGGCGGCGTTGGGCGACGACGCGGCGCTGTTGCGCGTGGCCGTGGACGCGCCGGTGGTCGAGATCAAGCTCGCCGCCGTCGAAGCGCTCGCCGGCGAAGACGCGCTCAAGCAAGCCGAGCGCGAACTGCGCAACTCCGACCGGCGCGTGCACCGCGCCGCCAAGCAGCGCCTGGACGGCGCACTGAAGCAGCGCGAATCGCGCGCGCACGCGGCGACCCTGCTCGACGCCGCGCGAGCGCTGGCGCACGAGTCGCCGATTCCCGCGAACCGGCTGGTCGCGCTCGACCGTGGCTGGCAGGCGCTCGACGCGGCGATCCTCGAGCCGAACCAGGTGCAGGAATTCGCCGAACTGCGCGAACGCTTGAACGCCACGCTGCACGCGCACGGCGAACTGGAACGCGCGCTGCAGCAGTGGCTCGCGTTAGCCAAGCCCGTGCTCGCCGAGTTGCAACGCGGCTGCGGCTTGCCGGGGGCCGAGGGCGATGCGCTGATCCTCGCGCAAGCAGCCACCACGGCGCAGGCGCTGCACGAGTCGCGCAGCGATTTGCCGGTCACCGCCGTGCTCGGCCAGGCTTTGGCCGCGGCGCTGGCCAGCGCGCAGCAGGTGCTCGCGCGCTGGGCCGAGCCGCCACCCGTCGTGGCCGAGGTGGCGGCGGCGCCGGCAGCGCCCGTGCCCGTGGTGGCAGCGCACGCTCCGAGAACCTTGAACGCGCAGCAGCGCGAGTCGCTCGGCGCCTGGTTGCTGCAAGCCGAAACCGCGCTCGCCGAAGGCCAGCTCGCAACGATGCAGCAGCACCTGGACAGCGCGGACCGGCTCGTCGAGAGCGTGCACGGCGCGCGCATCGGCGATGCGCTGCACGGCCGACTTTCCGCGCTGCACGCCGAGAGTTCCCGGCTCAAGGGCTGGCAGCAATGGGGCGGCAGCCGGGCGCGCGACGACCTGGTGGTCGAGGCCGAGGCGCTGGCGCGAATCACGCTGGCCTCGGCGGGCCGGCCGGTGGCACCGCCGCAGTCTCCGCTGGTGGCCCAGTCGCCGCAGGCGGCTCACGCGCGGAGCACCGCGCATGGGGCGGCCGAGCCGATGAGCGCGCAGGTCATCGATGGGCAAAGGGCGGAGCCCGCGGCAGCGCAAGTCGTGGCCGACGCGGCTCATGTGGCTGACACAGCTGACGCAGCCGACGCAGCAGCCGCCAGCGCTGCGCCCGCGCAATCGCCGCCGCGTGGCGCACCCGCCCGCGAGCCGAAGCCGCGCAAACTCAACCTGAAAGCGCATGCCGACACGATCGCCGACCTGCGCAAGCGCTGGAAGGAGCTCGACCGCCTGGGCGCGCCCGCGAACCAGTCGCTCTGGAAGCGCTTCGACGCCGCGCTGCATGTCGCGCATGAGCCGGTGCTCGCGCACCTCGCCGTGCTCAAGGCGCAGCGCGAGGCGAACCTCGCGGCGCGCGACGCCTTGCTCGCCGAGCTCGACGCGGTGCCCGCCGAAGCGGCGTCGCAAGATGGCGACGCACTCGTCGCGCACTGGAAACAACTCACGCATGCGCTGGACCAGTTTCAGCGCGCCTGGCGGCCGCTGGGTCCGCTCGAACACACGGTACCGTCGGCCGCGCGCCAGGCCTTGCAGCAGCGCCTGCGTGCCAGCGTCGAGCGCATCGAGACGCCGTTGCAAGAGGCGCGCAAGGCGGCCGAAGGCGTGCGCGAGCAGCTCATCGAGCGCGCGCTGGCGCTGGTCGAGGAAGCGAAGTTGCAACCCCAACTGCGCGACGCGATCCCGCGCGTGCGCGAATTGCAAATTCAGTGGCAACAGAGCGCGCGCTCGATGACGCTGCAGCGCAATGTGGAAAGCGCGCTGTGGAACCGCTTCAAGGCCGCCACCGACGCCGTGTTCACGCAGCGTGACGCCGCGGCGAACGCGCGCGACACCGAACTCGCCGCGAACCTGGCCGCGCGCGAAGCGTTGCTGCAGCGCCTGGAAGGCCTGAGCAGCGCGACGCCCAGCGCCGAAATCGAGCGCACATTGGCGGAAGTCGACCGCGCCTGGCGGATCGCCGGCGAGCCGCTGCGCGGCACGCTGCCGCGCCTCGAAGCGCGCCTGCACGACGCGCATGGCGCCGCGCTGCGCGCCTTGAGCGCGAGCGGTCAGGTCGCTTGGGCAGCCGCATGCGATCGGCTCGCCGCGCAGCTGCTGCTCTGCGAAGAGCGCGAGGCCGCAGCGACGATCGCCGCGGACAGCCTCGCGCAACGCTGGGCCGCGCAACAGTCTCTTCCGGTCACGCTGCCCGCCGCCTGGGAGCAGGCGCTCGCGCAGCGCTGGTCGCAAGCGGCGGATGCTCCCGTGCCGGCGAGCTTCAAGCTCGAAGACCTGCTGCTGCAGCTCGAATCCACGCTCGACCTGCCGGCGTCGCCACAACAGATCGCGGCGCGCCGCGCGCTGAAGCTGCGCGCGCTGAAAGACACGCTGGAAGGCCGCGGCGCGGCGGCGGTCGACGCCAGCGATCGTGCGTCGTGGCTGAGCGCGGCTTTGCGGCACCGCAGCGGCGACGCGGGCTTACGCGAACGTCTGCACGCCTTGATCGCGGCGCTGCGCGCGGCAGCGCCGGGAACGCTGGCGCCGGCCGCCGCGCGGCGCTGAATCGGCGGCACGGGGCGCGCGTGCAGTCGCTGCCAGTGGTGCTACTGGGCTTTGCGCTCGGGATGTTGCACGCCACCGACGCCGACCACGTGATCGCCGTTTCCACCATCGTCAGCCGCGAACGCAGCGTCGGCGGCGCGGCGCGCATCGGGCTGTTGTGGGGCGCGGGGCACAGCCTGACGGTGTTCGCCGTGGGCGCGGCGATCATCGTGTTCAACTTGGTGCTGCCGCCGCGGCTGGAACTGGCGCTGGAATTCGGCGTCGCGCTGATGTTGATGGTGCTGGGCGCCGCCACGCTGTCGCGCGTGGGCCGGCAGGTGCGCGAGACGCTCACCGCCGCGCTCGCGATGGGCCTGGCCGAGCACAGCCACACGCAGCCGGTGCCCGGCGACCACGCGCACCTGCACGCGCACCTGCATACCCACGGCGAGTATGTGCACGCACACAAGCACGGGCATGGTGACGCTGAGCATGGCGGCGCGATGCACGGCCACCAGCAAACGCCGCTCGGCTGGCTGGATCGGCAGCTCGGCGGATTGAGTCTCTACCAGGCCTTGCGGCCGCTGTCGATCGGCATCGTGCATGGCCTGGCGGGTTCGGCGGCGGTGGCTTTGCTCGTGCTGACACAGATTCGCGAGCCGCTGTGGGCCGTGGCCTATCTGCTGTTGTTTGGCGTGGGCACGACGGCGGGCATGATGTTGATGACGTCGGCGATCGCGCTGCCATTTCTTCGCGCGCGCCGCTCGCCCTACCTGCACCTTGGGCTTCAAGTCGCGGCAGGCGTGCTGAGCCTGGGCCTGGGCTGCTTGATGGCGTGGAAACTCGGTGTTGCAGGCGGGCTGATTTTCGGGGCACGGCCCGATTGACGTAGCGGCCCAGACCGCCTAGCCTCCCGTCTTCCGATGACCGCCTCCCACGCCGCGAACAAGTTTCCGCGACTCAGCGTCAAGACGCTCGGCCTCGGGCTGCTGCTTGCGCTGCTGGGCGC
>JANOLA010000047.1:0-10449 GCA_031419535.1 Burkholderiales bacterium
CGCGGGGGGCGGGCGCGAAGCGACCGGGGGCGAACATACAAGGGTTGGGGTGAGGGCGACACCACGGCTGAGCCATGTCGCCAAGCAGGTTCACTCATGAGCCTGTTTTGAACCGGCCCGCCGAGGCGCGAACACCCGCGCCGAACGCCGACGCCCACCTGCGCGAGACCACGCTGCACAGCGACCAGGTCTACAAAGGGCGCTTCCTGGACGTTCGGCGCGACATCGTGAGCCTGCCTGACGCGGGTCAGGCCTCGCGCGAATACATCGTGCACCCGGGCGCGGTGATGGTGATCCCGCTGCTCGACGACGGCCGGCTCGTGATGGAGCGCCAGTGGCGGCACCCGGTGGGCCGGATCATGCTCGAATTTCCGGCCGGCAAGCTGGAGCCGGGCGAGGCGCCTCTCACCTGCGGCATGCGCGAACTCGCCGAAGAAACCGGCTACCGCGCAGCGCAATGGGCGCGCGCCGCGATCACCCACAACGCGATTGCGTACTCGACGGAAGGCATCGAGATTTGGTTCGCGCGCGGCCTGACCCTGGGGCCTCAGCAGCTCGACGTCGGTGAATTTCTCGACGTGGTCAGCGCCAGCCAGGAAGAGCTCGAAGCGCTGGCCGGTGCTGCGGAGCTGACCGACGCCAAGACCCTCGTCGGCCTGATGTGGTTGCAGAATTGGCGCTTGGGGCGCTGGGGTATCCAGTGGCAGGCTGCGCCGGCCCCTAGCCCCGGCCGATAATCGCCGAATGAAAGTCCTGGATCTGCGCTGTGGCCTGGACCACCGGTTCGAAGGTTGGTTCGGCGGCGCCGACGACTACGAGTCGCAGCGCGAGCGTGGCGCGATCGCGTGCCCGATGTGCAACGCCACCGACATCACGCGCCTGCCCAGCGCGCCGCGGCTGAATGTTTCCGGAGCGCGCGAGCCGGGCACCGAGATCGTCGCCACCCAGGCGAGTGCGGCGGTCGTCGAGCCCATCGCCGCAGCGCAAGCCGCGTGGATGCGCGCGGTGCGCCAGATGATGGTCAACACCGTCGACGTCGGCGAGCGCTTCGCCGAGGAAGCGCGCCGCATCCACTACGGCGAAAAAGCGCAACGCGGCATTCGCGGCCGTGCGACCCGCGAAGAAGCGCAGGCCTTGCAGGACGAGGGCATCGAAGTCATGTCGGTGCCGCTGCCGCCGGGGCTGGCCGACGGGTTGCAGTAGGCCCGCAGGCCGAGCTGCAGGCCCGACGCGCCGCCGCAAGGCTCGCGCTCGGCACATGACGCCCGGGCCGAAACTACTTCAACACCCGCCCCGGGTTCATCAGATTGCTCGGGTCCAACGCCGTTTTCACGGCGCGCATCAGGGCCATGGCGACCGGCGACTTGCGCTTCACCAGCTCGTCGCGCTTGAGCGTGCCCACCCCGTGTTCGGCGGAAATCGAGCCGCCGCGTTCGGTCACGGCGTCGTAGACGATGCGATTCACCAGCGCCTCGTACTCGGCGACGAATTCGGCGCCTGCCTGGCCCGGTGGCGCCTGCACGTTGTAGTGCAGGTTGCCGTCGCCCAGGTGCCCGAAATCGACGATGCGAACGCCGGGGATCGCGCGCTGCAGTGCGGCGTCGGTGCTTGCCACGAACTCGGCGATGCGCGAGATCGGCAGCGCGACGTCG
This sequence comes from Burkholderiales bacterium, assembly GCA_031419535.1. Lineage (GTDB taxonomy): Bacteria > Pseudomonadota > Gammaproteobacteria > Burkholderiales > Burkholderiaceae_C > JAEMQF01. The sequence continues at coordinate 1,653 of JANOLA010000047.1, forward strand.
TGCTTGATGTTCGGCCCGTCCTGCGCCTGGGCGAGCGGGATCGACTCGCGCAAATGCCACATCGACTTCGACTGTTCGATGCTCGCGGCAACCGCCGCGTCGCCGATCAGCCTGCCATCCAGCGCGGCCTGCAACAGCGCCTCGAACAGCTGCGACGCGTGCTCATGGCTTTCGCTGTCGGATTGTTCGAGCAGCACGGTCCATGGCGCGGCGGGCAGCGGCTGGGTGAGCTGCGGGAAATGCCGGCGCACGAGATCCAGCGACAGCCGGTTCATCACTTCGAAGCCGCTCAATCCTGGCCCGAGGCGCGCGCGCGCCAGCTGCAGCAACGCCATCGCGCTCGGCAATGAATCGAGCGCCGCCATCGCCGTGAGGCGCGCCGCGGGTTGCGGCACGAGCTTCAGCGTCGCCGCGGTGATCACGCCGAGCGTGCCCTCGGCGCCGATGAACAGGTCGCGCAAGTCGTAGCCGGTGTTGTCTTTGCGCAGACCGGTGAGGCCATTCCAGATCTCGCCCGTTGCCGTCACCACCTCGAGGCCCAGGCAAAGCTCGCGCGCGTTGCCGTAGCGCAAGACCTGGGTACCGCCGGCGTTGGTGGACAGGTTGCCGCCGATCGTGCAACTGCCTTCGGCGGCCAGGCTCAGGCCGAACAGCAAGCCCTGTGCTTCGGCCGCCTCCTGCACGGCTTGCAGCACGCAGCCGGCGTCTGCCGTGAGCGTCAGGTTGTGGATATCGATCTCGCGGATGCGGTTCAGGCGCGCCAGGCTCAGCAGCACTTGCGTGCCGCTCGCATCGGGCACCGAGCCGCCCACGAGGCCAGTATTGCCGCCTTGCGGCACGATGCCCACGCCGTGCTGCGCACAGGCCCTCACGACCGCGGCGACCTGCAGCGTATCGGCCGGCCGCACCACGGCGACGGCGCGCCCTTGGTAGCGCTTGCGCCAGTCGACGAGGTAGTTGGACAAGTCGCCGCTCTGCAGCACGTTCGCCGGGCCGACGGCGTCTCGCAACTGGTTCAGCAATGACACTCTTCGACCTTCCCGGGGTCAAGCGGTTGCCGTCTTCGGCGCGCGCAGGCGCATCCGAATGTGCGCCACGCAGGCCACGAACTGCACCAGGCTCAAGCCGATCTCGGCGCCGGCCAGCGCCTGCGAAATGCCACGCTCGGTGCTCGCGCGCACAACGCCTTCGGCGAAATACAGCCACACCAGCAGGCTCAGCCAGCGGTAAGTGGGCATGCGGCACTTCGACAAACCGGCGATGGCCAGCGCCAGCGGCAGCACCTTGACCGCCAGCGTGCCGCGCCCGGTGGGCGCGAGCCAGAGCTCCCACGCCAGGCCGAGGGCGATCAAGCCGAGTGTGCTGCCCAGCGCGAGGGCGCGGCTCCAGGAGACGGCGGTGGGCAAGGGCGTGACGGTGAGCATCGCTGGCTATCATGCCAGCAATGCAGATGCCGACCCGATCGACAGCCGTCAACCAAGCCGCGGAACCGACAGCGCCGCGCTTCTCGCTCGAACTGCTGCGTGAGCGCATCGCGCGGACCGTGGCCACGCTGCGCGCCTGGCCCTGGCTCGACACGCTGCGCACCTTGCGCCTGCGCTTCACGGAAGATCGCCTCGGCGTGACCGCGAGCAGCCTGACCTTCACGACGCTGATCTCGCTCGTGCCGCTGGTCACCGTGATGCTCGCCGTGTTCTCGGCGTTTCCGATGTTTGCCGACTTCCAGGTAGCGCTTCAAAAGTACTTTCTGCAAAGCCTGGTGCCCGATGCCATCGCCAAGCCGGTGCTGGCCGCGCTCACGCAGTTCGCGGCCAAGTCCAATCACCTGGGCACGGTGGGTCTGGTGGTGCTGTTCGTCACGGCGCTGGCGCTGATGTTGACGATCGACCGAACCCTCAACAACATCTGGCGCGTGCGCACGCCCAGGCCGATCGCCCAGCGCGTGCTGGTCTACTGGGCCGCGGCGACGCTCGGCCCGCTGCTGCTCGGCGTGAGCCTGAGCGCCACGTCGTACGCCGTGTCGGCCTCCCAAGGCTTCGCGCGCTCGCTGCCGGGCGGGGTGAGCGTGCTCTTCGCCGGGTTCGAGTTCGTGCTGCTCGCCAGCGGCGCCGCGGCGCTGTTCCACTACGTGCCCAACACGCATGTGCGCTGGCGTCATGCGGTTGCCGGTGGCTTGTTCGTCGCGGTCGGCCTGGACTTGGCCAAGCGCGGTCTCGCCTGGTACCTGGCCCAGGTGCCGAGCTACGCGGTGGTCTACGGCGCCTTCGCCACGGTGCCGATCTTCCTGATCTGGATTTACCTGGGCTGGGTCATCGTGTTGTTGGGGGCCGTGACCGCCGCCTACGCGCCGAGCCTGCAAATGCGCGTCACACGCTGGCCCGAAGGCCCGGGCTCACGCTTTCACCTCGCACTGGCGGTGCTGCGCGAGCTGTATGCGGTGCAGCGCATCGCCAAACACGGTCTGAGCCTGACGCAACTTTCGGCCACGCTGCGCACCGACCCGTTGCAGATCGAACCGATCCTGGACGAGTTGCTGGCCATGGACTGGGTCGGGCGCCTGGACGAAGAGGGCCAGCCACGCTTCGTCTTGCTGTGCGAAGCGGCGACCACGCGGGCCGAGGCGCTGGTAACTCGGATGCTGCTCGAACCGACGCCCGAGTTCGCGGCGTTCTGGAAGCGTGCGGGGTTCAGTGAGATGAAGGTGCAGGAGCTGTTGCGCGCGTAGCTGCGCCATTCGCGGGGAGCTTCATCGCCGCATCCTCTCAAGCTCTCAACTCAGCACTTCGCGCAACGCTGCCAGCACCTCTTCGGGCGCCTCCGCCATCAAGTCGTGCCCGGCCGGAACGCTGACCACGCGCGCCTTCAACGCCTGTGCGATCTCGCGCGTCTGGCGCGGCGGGGTCATCTGATCGCGATCGCCGAGGATCAACGTCACCGGGCATTGCACTTTCGCGGCGGCTTGCATCCCATTGGCGTAGCTGTCGCACAGCGTGAAGTCGTGGTGAAACAGGTTCACCGCGTGCTGCGCCGTGTGCACGCGGCGCATCAGCGCCCGAAAGCCGCCTGGCACCCAGGCGCCGGGGCCGGGGTAGGCGGGCTTGGGGCCGAGCGTGGAGTGCGAAAACGCGTTGACCATGTCGATCGCCTTGAACGGGTTGTCGCGCGCCGTCGTGAGCAGTGCTTCCGAGACCTTCATCGGGTACGCGGTCGCGATCATCGCCAGGTGCGTCACGCGCTGCGGCGCTTGCGCCGCAGCTTCGAGCGCGACCAGCGAGCCCATGCTGTGGCCGACCATCGCGGCGCGCTGCACGCCCGCCGTGTCCATCAAGGCCAGCACCCATTGCGCGACGGCTTCCACGCTCGGCAGCGGTGCGCCGGTGCTGTGCGCGTGGCCGGGTTGATCGACCGCGAGCACGCAGTGGCCGTGGTGTGCGAACCAGCGCGCGAGCAAGGTCCACACGCTGTGGTCGAGCAGCGCGCCGTGGATGAATACGATGCAGGGCAGGGTGGGATCGAAAGTTTTCCCGCCGCTGTAGGCGTAAGCGCTGGACTGGCCTTGCGGGGTTTGAACGGTGAGTTGCATCAGGCGCTGCCTTTCGCGGCGGCTGGGCCGCTCGTGCGGCCTGAGGCACCCGAGCCAGGCGAGCTGCCGGCGGCACCCGGCCCGGCGGGTATCGCCACCGCCTTCTCCGCCACCTTCAGCGCACGCTTCAAGTCGTCGATCAAATCATCGGCGTCTTCCAGCCCGATCGACAAGCGGATCGTCCCCGGCGTGATGCCAGCCAACGCGAGCGCGGCGTCGTCCATCCGGAAATGCGTCGTCGACGCCGGGTGGATCACGAGCGAGCGGCAGTCGCCCACGTTGGCCAGGTGCGAGAAGATCTTCAAGGCCTCGATGAAGGCGCGGCCCTGCTCGCGCGAACCGCGAACGTCGAAGCTGAACACAGCGCCGCAGCCACGCGGCAGCAGCTTCTTCGCGAGTTCGTAGTGCGGGTGGGTCTCCAACTCGGGGTAAGCGACGGCCGCCACCATCGGGTGCGCGGCGAGGAAGGCGACCACCTTGCGCGTGTTCTCCACATGCCGCGCCATGCGCAACGGCAGCGTCTCCAGCCCTTGCAAGATCAACCACGCCGTGTGCGGGCTCATGCACGCGCCGAAGTCGCGCAATCCTTCCCGGCGCGCGCGCAGCAGAAAGGCGCCGGTGCTGCTCTCTTCGCTGAACACCATGCCGTGAAAGCCGGCGTAGGGCTGCGTGAGTTCGGGAAACCGGTTGGAGGCGTCCCAATCGAATTGACCTGAATCCACGACCAGGCCGCCGACCACGGTGCCGTGGCCGCACAGGAACTTGGTGGCCGAGTGGTAGATCAGGTCGGCGCCCAGGTCGAAGGGCTTCATCAGGAACGGCGTCGTGAAGGTGGAATCCACCAGCAGCGGCACGCCGTGCTCGTGGGCGAGGCTGCTCACGGTCGGAATGTCGAGCACGTCCAGGCCCGGGTTGCCGAGCGTCTCGCCGAACAGCATCTTCGTGTTCGGCCGGATCGCGGCGCGCCACGCGTCAATGTCGCCCGGCCGCACGAAGGTGGTGGTGATGCCGAAGCGCGACAGCGTGTAGTGCAGCAGGTTGTGCGAACCGCCATAGAGCGCGCTGGAAGCCACGATGTGCGAGCCGGCGCCGGCCAGTGTCGCGATCGCCAAATGCAGCGCCGCCTGGCCGCTCGCCGTGGCAATGGCGCCGACGCCACCCTCCAGCGCGGCGATGCGCTCTTCGAGCACGGCGTTCGTCGGGTTCGAAATCCGGCTGTAGACATGGCCGGCACGCTCCATGTTGAACAGCGACGCGGCGTGCTCGCTGCTCTCGAACACGAACGAGGTGCTCAGGTGGATCGGCGTTGCGCGCGCTCCGGTGGCGGGGTCTGGGGCGGCGCCGGCGTGCAGCGCCAGCGTGTCGAATCCGGGGTCCGAGTAGCCGGCCATGGTGATTGCGCCTTTTCAGGTGTCGGGTGGTGTCGGGTTGAGAGGGATGCCTTTGAAAGCCATTGTGGGCTATATTGTTTTCACTTCGGCCTGCTGGGAGAGACCCATGAAAGTCAGCGATATCCTGCGCGTCAAGGGTGGAACCCTCTACACCGTCGCGCCGAAAGACGAGTTGATGCAGGCCGTGACCACGATGTCGGAAAACGACATCGGCTCGCTCGTCGTGATGGACCACGGCGAGTTGGTCGGCATGCTGACGTTTCGCGAAGTCATCCAGGCCGTCGTGCAGAACGGTGGGTCAGTGGGCAACTCGCAGGTCGGCAGCGTGATGGACGACGCGCCGCTCACCTGCACGCCCGACACCGAAATCGACGAAGTGCGCCGCATGATGCTGGGCCGCCACGCGCGCTACATGCCGGTGATCACGCAGGGCACGCTGATGGGCGTGATCTCGTTCTACGACGTCGCCAAGGCGGTGGTGGACGGCCAGGACTTCGAGAACCGCATGCTCAAGGCCTACATCCGCGACTGGCCGGTCGAGACCGAGCCGCAGGGCGAGCAGAAGGCGGGTTGAAGCACCGCGCCCGCCTAGAATCTGCGCCTCCCAGTACCGCAAACGCCAGGGCGCGCCGCGCCCGAGAGCCGTGCTGGCGCCTGCAACTCGCACCCATGTCCGGCAGCACCCTCGGCACACTGTTTCGAGTCACCAATTTCGGTGAGAGCCACGGCCCGGCGATCGGCTGCGTGATCGACGGTTGCCCGCCGGGGATGGCGCTTTCTGAAGCCGACATCCAACCCGAGCTCGACCGGCGCCGCCCGGGAACGTCGCGCCACGTGACGCAGCGCAACGAGCCCGATGCGGTGCAGATACTTTCCGGCACCTTCGAGGGCCGCACCACCGGAACGCCGATCTGCCTGCTGATCGCGAACACGGACCAGCGCAGCAAGGACTACGGCAACCTGCTGAATACGTTTCGCCCCGGCCACGCCGACTACACCTACTGGCGCAAGTAAGGCCTGCGCGACCCGCGCGGCGGCGGGCGCGCGTCAGCCCGTCTCACGGCGCCGATGGTTGCTGCCGGCGCGGTGGCACGCAAATGGCTGCGCGAACAGCATGGCACGCAGTTTCGCGGCGGCATGGTGGCGCTCGGCGAGATCGACATCGTTTTCGAGGGCTGGCAGCATGTGCCGAACAACCCGTTCTTCGCACCGAACGCGAGTCAGATCCCTGCGCTCGAAGCAGCGATGGACGAGCTGCGCAAGGCAGGCGATTCGGTGGGTGCGCGGATTCGCGTCGAGGCTTTGGGCGTTCCGGTCGGGCTGGGCGAGCCCCTGTTCGACAAGCTCGATGCCGAGATTGCTTACGCGATGATGGGCATCAATGCGGTGAAAGGCGTGGAGATCGGCGCCGGCTTCGCGAGCAGCGCGCAGCGCGGCTCGGTGCATGGTGATGAGCTGTCGCCGCAGGGATTCCGCAGCAACAATGCGGGGGGCGTGCTCGGCGGCATTTCCACCGGTCAGGACATCACGGTGCAGCTCGCGATCAAGCCGACGAGCTCGATCCGCACGCCGCGCCAGTCGATCGACCTGCAAGGTGCGCCCGCCACGGTGGAAACCTTCGGCCGGCACGACCCCTGCGTCGGCATTCGCGCCACGCCGATCGCCGAGGCGATGCTCGCGCTGGTGCTGATGGACCATGCGCTGCGCCACCGTGCGCAGTGCGGCGACGTGCGCATCGCCGTGCCGCCGATTCCTGGCGCGGCGCCGGGCTGACCACGCTGTCCCACAGTTCTCGATACAGTCGTCCCACGTTCGCCGTCGCTCGCGCCTGGCGCAACGTGGCGGCGCCAACCCCAAGGAAGATCCCTCAATTGCCGCAACGCCGCGCCCTGTTCGCTTTCGGTAGCGTGTCGTTCGCGTACTTCGCCTACGCCGGGCTGTTCGGTACCTACGCGCCGCTGTGGTTTGCGAGCCTGGGGTTCAGCACCTTGGCGATCGGCTCGATTTCGTCGTTGCAGAGCGCGACGCGGCTGGTCAGCCCCTACGCTTGGGCCTGGATCGCCGACCACAGCGGGCAGCGCATCCGCCTGCTGCGCGTGGCGGTGGCCTTGTCGCTGCTGTGTTCGGTGGGTTTCCTGATCGCTCCGTCGCCCGGCTGGGTGGTGTGGGTGACGGTGGCCTTGTTTGCCTGCACCGCGGCCGTGGTGCCGATCAGCGAAGCGGCGCTCGCCCAGCTCGTCAGCCCGGACGGTGCGCTCGACACCAAGCGCTACGGCCGGGTGCGCGTGTGGGGCTCGGTGGGTTTCGTCTGCGCGGTGGTGGCCAGCGGCTTCGGCTTGCAGTCGCTGGGCGTTGGCTGGTTTCCGGTGCTCATGGTGGCGCTGTTGGCGCTGTTGCTGGCCGCGGTGCTGCGCCTGCCGAGCGCAGCGGAGCCACCGCACGCCGCGGCCGCCGCGCAAGGCGCCTTGGCGGTGCTGCGCGAGCCGGTGGTCGCATGGTTTTTCGCCGGCGTCTTCCTGACGGTGCTGGCGCACACCAGTCTGTACACGTTCTTCTCGCTGTACCTGGATTCGCTGGGGTACAGCAAGTCGGCCGTCGGACTGATCTGGGCCTTGGGCGTCACGATTGAAATCTTCTGGTTCTGGTTTCAGAGCCGCTGGGTGCACAGCCTGACGATGCACGGCTGGCTGGTGCTGGCCGCGCTGGTGACGGCGCTGCGCCTGGCCGCGGTGGCGGCATTCGGCGGCACCGCCTGGGTGCTGGTGCTGACGCAGTTCACGCACGCGATCACGTTCGCCGCGCAGCACACGGCGTGCATCGCGGTCGTCAATCGGCACTTTCCGGGGCGGCTGCGCGGGCGCGGGCAGGCGCTTTACTCCGTGCTCGGCTACGCGGCGTCGGGTGTGGTCGGTGGCGTGGCGGGTGGCGCGCTGAGCCATGCGCTCGGGTTCGCGGCGGTGTTCTGGGCGGCCAGCGGCTGCGCGATGCTGGCTGCCGGGTGCTGTTGGCGATCATTGGTTCTCGAGCGGCGCGGCGCCGTGTCTGGCGCGCACGCGGCCTGACCCCACCGATCGACAGTTCGTCGCACCGCTGGAGTGCGCCGGTCGGGTGAACTCCTACACTGGGCGCTGCCACAAGCAACCTACGACCTGAGAACCATGCACAAGCAATGGATCGTCGGCGCGATCAGCGCCCTGTGTCTTGCAGCCATCGTCGGCGGCGCGCTCGCCCTGCAGCAATCGCGCGAGCGTGATGCCGAGCGCAAAAAGGCCGAGCTCGCCAACGTGACGCTGGAATTCGCCCAGCATGAGGTCGTGGCACCGCGACTCACGAGCTTGCCCGTGGCGATTGAATTCGCCGGCCCGCTGGTGGCGCCGGGCACGGCGGTGGTGCGTGCCAAGGCGAATGGCACCTTGCTGTCGCTGGCGGTGGGTGAGGGAGCCAGGGTGCGCGCCGGGCAGACGCTGGGCACGCTCGATCTGGCCGAGCTGAGCAGCAGGGTCGCCGAACGCGGCGCGGCGCTGGAGTCGGCGCGCGCCCAGTTGAACCAGGCCGAGCGCCAGCATGCGGCGAACCAGCGCCTGGCCGAGCAGCAGTTCATCTCCTCCACGGCGCTGGAAGCGAGCAGCGCGGCGCTCGAGTCGGCACGCGCGCAGTTCACGGCGTCGCAGATGCAGCTCGGCACGAGCCGGATCAGCCTGCGCGACGCCGAGCTCGTCGCGCCCATCTCCGGCGTGGTCGCGAAGCGCCATGTGCTGCCGGGAGAAAAGCTCAGCCCGGAGCAAAACGTGCTGACGATCGTTGACCTGGCGCGGCTCGAGCT